>JAUYJT010000001.1 GCA_030700225.1 Candidatus Nanopelagicales bacterium
GTTGCCCAGTTGCTGGCGGTTCTGCTGGTGTGCGCCTGGGCGGCGGGATCTGTCACATCGTTCCCAGAGATGCTGCCGCCATCAGTGCGAGCCACGGGAGTGGCAGCTCCCTTCGGCATCGCGGCCGCGGTCTTCGGAGGCTTCGCGCCACTGACCGCGACAGCTCTGGCCACTGGCTATGGGACCGTTGCCGCAGGAGTGCTCATAGCCGCGTTCTGCGCGATCGGCGGTCTGGCGACCATCAAGATGCGCGAAACCGCGTTCACCCCACTGCGGACCGACTGAACTCGGCGCCTCGGTAGGCGCACCAGTTTGGACAGACGTCACATGGTGGAGCTGAGGGGATTCGAACCCCTGACCCCCTCGTTGCGAACGAGGTGCGCTACCGGACTGCGCCACAGCCCCCCGGACTGACAAAGGATAGCAACGGCCAGCCGCACCGGTAGCCGATGACGGACACGCGCCCCCGGCGATGAACCAGCTTCCGCTGTCTACTCGTTGACGGCCTTGCGGTAGTACTCATCGCCGTGATCCGACGGCGATGCGAGTTCCTCCAGCTCGGCCATATCGTTGGGCTCAACCGCAGCCCACTCCATGCCGAACTGTTCCTCAAGCTCGCGAGACGGCCTCTGCTGGCGCGCCCGCTCCACCATGTCGGCCCCGGTCCAACCGCGCGCGGTCAGGTCGATCCGCCTCGGGATCTTCGATGCTCTCGGCTTCGTGACGTATGTGGGAAGCGTTGTTTGACGCGCATCCCACGTTCCTTCGCGATCTTCCTCGCCGCTGATCAGTCTCACTCCGTCGGTGACAACAGATGATTGTTGAACACCCGCACCGGCCCCGCGGCGCAGCGAAATGTCGGCCACCTCGGCACCCTGATCCCGCGGCGGTCGAACGCCGGAGACGCCCCTGCCCATCACATAGGCCATGGCCGCGACATAGGACCCCAGTGCCATTCCCACGAGTACGACGAACGACCCCGGCAGCACACCGGCTACGGCCCCAACGAGCGACACCGCGAAGCCCAAGCCCAGGCTCACCACGATCTTGCGTCGCCGTCTGGCTGCCCGGCTGATCCCCTCCGCTCCGCGGAATGTGAGCGAGTGCGGACCGATTCCCCTCTGCATCAGGGAACTGGCGTATTCGGACCAGCTCGCGGCGGACTCTAGTGATCCCCCAGCGGAACCGGGTTCACTCTGCCCTGCCGGGCGCAACGACGAAAGCGCGGTCTGCAGCCGCTCCGATGCGCGGCGCTCGCGTCCCTCATCGTGATACCGCAGAAGCCGAGGCACGAGTACGACACCCCAAAGTGCGATGAGAATCACATATATCAGGCCCGTCACAGCGCTAAGGCTAGGGGCCGAATCCGCCCTGGCCCGGGATCTAGCCGCCCGTGTCGTCCGATCCGTCCCCCTTTTCGGGAACCGGAGGCCGTTCGCTCGGAGTGGCCGAACCCAGGAAGGTCGCCAATACTCCGTCCGGCAGATCTCCACCGAACAGCACATAGGTGACGTGATCGCGCCAATCCCCATCAATGTGAAGGTAGGCAGCCCTCGCGCCTTCCAGCCGGAAGCCGAGCTTTTCCGCCACGCGGCTACTCGGCGCGTTCTCCGGCCGGACGTTGATCTCCAGCCGGTGAAGTCGGAGCGAGCTGAAGGCGAAGTCCGAGACCAGGGCCACGCCGGTTGGGATGATGCCCATGCCAGCTACTCCCTCATCGATCCAGTAGCCAACGTAGCCGGACCTGAGTGATCCGTAGCTCACACCGCCAAGAGTCACCTGGCCAACCAGCCGCCCGGAGTAGAACACCGAGAAGGACCACATTCGCCCCGCCCTGGCCTCCCGATGGTTGTACCGGACCATGGCCGCGAAGGTAGTGGGCACGCTTGGGTCGGGCGCGGGGAGCGTGGCGTCCCAGGGGCGCAGCCAGCTGGCGTTTCGCACGCGCACATCCCCCCAGGCGCGCGCGTCCCGGCGACGCGGCAACCGCAAGACGATGTCCCCGTCCGCGAGGACCACATCGGCCCGCATTGGGTTCATGCCGTGCGATTGGCCCCAGGTCGCAGTCGCAGACCTGTCACGCTCGCCCCGGCCGGGATCGTTCGAGCACCTGGGCCAACCCTGATCAGAAGGTCAGCCTCCATCAGATCCAGAACTGTCGGTCGTTCGAATGTTACGGGGACCGCCTTGCCACCCCCCGATAGCTTCGCGAGCCGCAGGCCGAGCGATCCGCCGGACGATTCGAGCGTATCCGATAGCACAACCGACTTCAGACGTTCCGGAGGGCGGCCCAACATGGCCCCGATGATTGAGCGCACAACGGCCGTGAAGAGCACGAACGCGCTGGCCGGGTCGTCCGGCAGAGCCACCACCGGGATGTCGTCATCGTCGAACTTGCCGTAGCCGAACACCCCAACGTTGGCCAACTCGTCGTCGAAGGACACGTCCGCGAACTGCTCCAGGTGAGACCTGACCGAGTCATCGGGGCTGGCGATCCCTCCACACACGACGATGAGGTCCGCCCGCACGAGCTGGTCATCCAACGTGTCGGCCACAGTCCTGATGTCATCCCCGATCGGTCCCACGCGGTATGACAGCGCCCCGGCTTCGTCCGCCGCCGTGGCGAGCATCCAGCCTGTCGCGTCGTACAGCAGGCCGTCCTTGACATCAGCGCCAGCCTGGCGCAGTTCCGCGCCGACCGAGACGATCACGACTCTGGGGCGCGGTCGTACGAGAGCGCGTGCACTGCCCATAGAGGCCAGGACTCCAACCACGCGAGCATCCACGGTCGTGCCTTCGGCCACGAGTACCTGGCCCTCCGCGGCGACTGCTCCTTCGGCGATGACGTCGCATCCGGGCGCCACCGACCCCCGGATCACCACTACTCCTTGCTCAGCCGTTGACTGGCGCAGCGGAGCCACAGCGTCAGCTCCAGCGGGAAGCTGCGCTCCAGCCGCGACCTTGATCGCGGTTCCCTCAGTCACAGCGGCTGTTGGGGCGTAGCCGGCCGGCACTTCGTCAACTACTTTCAGTTCAACCGAGCCGCCAGTGTCCTGCGAGCGAACCGCGAAGCCTGGCGCCGCGCAGACCGAGAAACTAGGCATAGGCGCCGAGGCGACGACATCCTGTGCGATCTGGCATCCCCGCGCGTCGCCGAGCGTTACGTCAAGCGGCTCTAACGTTGTGATCCCGGCCAGCATCTGCTCGAACCCTTTGTCCGGTCCATTCACCTGCGCCACAGTGATCACTCCCCCCCGGATCGGAGACTGTCCACGAAGTCCTCAAGCCACGCCCTGAACGCCGGGCCCAAATCAGGCCGCTTGCAGGCGAGCCGGACCACAGCCTCCAAATAGGACTGCCGGTCACCTGTGTCATAGCGAAGACCCCGGAACAGCAGCGCGTGGACTCCCCCGCCATCCTCCGGACTCATCGTGATTAGATCCCGAAGCGCGTCAGTCAGCTGAATCTCGCCGCCGCGACCCTTCGGCGTTTTCCTCAGGACTGGGAACACCGCTGGGTTCAGCACATATCGCCCGATTATCGCCAAGTTGCTAGGGGCCTCATCCGCGGGCGGCTTCTCCACTAGGTCAGTGACTCGCACGATGTCGGGCTGATCCGTCGGCTCGACCGCCGCGACTCCGTACAGGGAGATGGACTCCTGAGGAACCTCCATCAGACAGATGACGGAGCCACCAAGCCTCTGCCTCGCCTCCGCCATCGTCTCCAGGACGGGGTTGGCGTCGTCGATCAGGTCATCGCCAAGGAGCACAGCGAACGGCTCGCCGCCAACGTGCTTCTCAGCCATGAGCACGGCATGCCCAAGGCCGAGCGCCTTGCCCTGCCGCACCGAGTGAACCTTGGCCAGCCTGGTGAGTGACTCGACCATCTGGAGACGCTGCGCATCGCCCTTCTCGGCGAGCATCTGTTCAAGCTCGACGTTGTGATCGAAGTAGTCCTCGATGGCCCCCTTGCCCCGCCCCGCGATGAGCAAGACATCGTTCAGCCCCGCGACTACTGCCTCGCGCACAATGTAGTCGATCGCGGGCGTGTCGACCACGGGGAGCATCTCCTTGGGAACGGACTTGGTCGCCGGCAAGAACCGCGTGCCGAGTCCGGCTGCCGGGATGACTGCCTTGTGAATCTTGTGAACGCTCATGACAGCGACCTTACGGTGTCGACGCGCCGTGTGCGGGAATGACGGCGCAAGGCGAGACGCACCCGGCGGTGCGGACCAGCGACCTGCCCGCCGGAGCCATGGCCGATCATGGAGCGGTGCAGACCGATGACATCGCCGCCGCCAAGGACCGGATCCGGCAGCGTTTCCGCGCGGAGCGGCGCGCTGAAACCTATGCCGTGCGAGCTAGGCGTCGCGCACTGCTCGCTGCCAGGGTCGATGAGGTGCTGGCCGCCGTCCGCCAGGCCCGCAGCACTCCGGCCCGCGACACTGCCGCTTCAGGCCCCGCGCTTGCGACGACTCCGCCGCCTGCTGTGGCGGCCTTCCAGCCAGTAGCCGGAGAACCGGACATTTGCGCTCTGCTGAACGAGCTCGCGCGTCGAGGCAGCTCGGTGCTCCTGCCCCGCCCAGTCGGCGTTGAACTCGAGTGGGTTGCGGCAGACGGTGACGTAATGGTTTGCTCCGCGCGTATCCCGCGGCCACCCGGTCGGTCTCTCGGTCTTGGCACCGAGCCGTTGGAGGCGGCGGGAGTTGGGTTGATACTGGTTCCGGCGCTGGCCATTGACCCGGTGTCGGGATCGCGCGTTGGCTACGGTCCCGGCTTCTACGACAGGCTGCTGCAGGGCTGGCGCGATGGTGAGCCAGGTTCAGTCACGAGGCCGTTGCTGGTCGGGGTCGTGCGACCTGCGGAGCTCGTGGATGTTCCATCTGCCCCCCACGACATCCCGGTCGACGCCGTACTGACCGAGGACGGACTGGCGCGGTGCGAGGGCGTTGTCTAAACGCTCGAACGTCGGCCTTACGGACCTAGCGCAGCAGTCCCCACGTGATCGCGAACGCGGCAACACAGAGGACCACGCTAGCCACGACGTTCACCGCCGCGGTGATGGGCCGCCCTTCACGCACCGATTCATCGGTCTGCGCGGCGAAGGTCGAGAATGTCGTGAACGCCCCGCAGAATCCGACTCCGGCGAGCGTTGTAAGTACTGCTCCGCCCTCAGCGATCACCGCGCCAAGCGCCGCGGAACCAAGGACGTTGACCACGAGCGTGCCCAACGGGATGTATTGCGGATGATGAGCGACCAAGTGCTTCTGCACCCACCTGTCCACGAGGAACCGGGACGGGGCGCCGACGGCGCCGCCGACGATCACCAACAGGATCTCCAGCACTTCTATCCCCCCGCCTTTGGGGATAGGCGCGCGAACATCCAGCCACCCTTGACGAGTAACAAGCCCACGGTCAATGTCGCCACGGCGTAGATCACGGCCATCTCCGGAAGGTCTCCCTGCGAAATCACGTCTCCATGCGACATCAGGACGATCTCCGAAGCGAACGACGAGAACGTCGTCAGGCCCCCAAGGAACCCCGTCGTGATGGCAGGCGTCAAGTGCGGAGGGACGTTGCCCAGGACGCTGAGCCGACCCAAGAACAACCCCATCAGCAGACATCCCACCGAGTTCACCAGGAACGTCGCGACCGGGAAGCTCATCGGCGCGTGGGGCATGAGGGTCTCGACCGAGTAGCGAACCGTCGCCCCCAACGCACCGCCCGCCGCCACCAATCCGACGACCGTGACGAGACGTGGCTGCGCGTCTTCCCCGCCTCGCGGGGGTACCCCCACATCGGTTTCCACACGCCTGACGCTAGCGAAGCCCGCGAGCTCCGTCGCATGTGATGGCATTCGCGCGAGCGGGCGGGGAACACTCTCGCATCGGATAGTGTTAGCACTCAGAACAAAGGAGTGCCAGGCCCGGCGCGGAGGAGACATGCCAACCTACGAGTACCTATGCTCGGATTGCGGAGAGCTGACAGAAGCCGTTCAGAGCTTCACCGACTCAGCCCTAACAGATTGCCCCGCATGCCCTGGCGGAAGTCTGCGCAAGCGGTTCGGCAGCGTCGGAGTCGTATTCAAGGGCTCCGGGTTCTATCGGACCGACTCGCGCAACGAAGCACGCCGGAAAGCGTCCACGACCCCGGCACCCGCCAGCGCGAAGGACTCACCCAAGCCCTCCGATGGCGCGACCAAAGAGAAGACCAAGCCAGCCGACGGCGCCAAGGAGAAGCTCAAGCCCGCGCCAGCGACGGCTGGAGCTAGCGCCTAGCACGCCGTCCCGCCCAGTCCCGCCCAGTCCCGCCCCGTCCCTCCCCGTCCCTCCCCGCGCCCCCCTGTGGATAACTCAAGCGGGTTCTGGCCGATAGGAACTAGCCTCACCGTCCATGACATCAACGCGATTGCGAGCTTTGATCTGGCGGCACGGTCGCCTGATCCGAGTCTGCCTGGCGGTACTGCTGGCAGCTGCCGCCGTCACTTCGTGGCTTTCGGAAGAGACGGCCGCGGCAACCCACCCCGTGACGGTCGCGTCGCGGGATCTGCCATCCGGCGCGACCATCTCTGAGGGCGACCTCACTACCGCCTACGACACTCTCGGCCTCACAACGACGCCGATTCCTGAAGCGGTAGGGCGGACTCTCCGTGGCCCGATGTCGGTCGGCGAGCCGATAACGGACACGCGCCTTGTCCCGTCTGGCGATGTGCGGGCCGTGCCGGGCAAGCTCGTCTTCCCGCTGAAGATTAGTGACGAGCGAGTGGCGGCACTGCTGCACTCCGGTGACCGAGTGGACGTGTTGTCCTCCCCGGGCCTGTCTGAGCAGGGGCGGACCGTGACGCTGGCAGGCAACGTCGAGGTCTTAGCGGTCCCGGCCCGCGACGATTCCGGACCGCTCAGCGGTTCCAACATGGCCGAGTCAGGAGCGATAGTCCTGCTGTCGGTCGATCCGCCCACAGCCGACGCCCTCGCCGCCGCTAGGCCAACCGACCATGTGGCGGTCGCGATCCGCTGACGATCGCGAACCTCGCCGGGTCCGTGAGCCGGGAGGTGCCCGCGTAGTCTGACGCCATGAGCCCAAGCCCTGGCCGAGTCGTCCTGTTCGGTGCGACGGGATACACCGGACGGATCACCGCGAGGACCCTGGTTTCTTCCGGTACAGCTCCGGTGCTGGTCGGAAGATCCCGTTCGTCCCTGGACGCACTCGCTTCGGAATTGGACGCGCTCGCGCCCGGGGGCAGGCCACCGAAGTACGAACTGGCGGATGCCAGCGATCCCGGCAGCGTCCGAGTTCTGCTCCATTCGCCCGATGACGTCTTGATAAGCACGGTCGGACCTTTCACGCAGCACGGGGGGGCAGCAGTAGAGGCCGCCGTCAACGCCGGGGCAGCGTACGTCGACTCCACGGGTGAGCCAGCTTTCATCAAACGGATCTTCGAGGACTACGGACCGCGAGCGGAGAGCACCGGTGCTCGCCTGCTCACCGCATGCGGCTATGACTACGTCCCCGGCAACCTCGCCGCTGGGATACTGCTGGACAGGCTCGACGAGCGTGGTGAAACCGCGACGCGCGTTGATGTTGGCTACTTCATCTCCGGGCCGTTCTCTCCCAGCGGTGGAACCCTAGCGAGCGCGGCGGGAATCCTCCTGGAACCTTCCTTCGCCCTAGTTGACGGAAAGGTCGTCCCGCAGCGTTCGAGCGCGAACGTGCGGTCCTTCCAAGTCGGCGACCAGCGACGCGATGGGGTGAGCATCGGCGGGACCGAGCACTACGCGCTGCCAAGACTGGCTCCGAAGCTGCTGGACGTCAATGTCCATCTCGGCTGGACAGGACGTTGGTCCAAAGCGGCGTCGGCGGCGGGCGCACTGGCTTCCAACGCCCTTCAAGTTCCAGGGATGGCGTCAGCGATGGGGGCCGTTGTCCGTACCGCACTTGGTGGCTCGTCGGCGAAGGGTCCAAGTCCCGAACAGCGCTCCAGTGCCCGGTCAATCACGATCGCCGAAGCCTTCTCATCTGACGGCACGCGACTGGCTTCGGTGCGAGTCGAAGGGCCCAACCCCTACGATTTGACCGGCCAGTTGCTGGCCTGGGCGGCGCGCATGCTGTCTCGTCGGGCCGAGCAGCGACTGGGAGCCCTAGGCCCGATCGACGCGTTCGGCCTGAATGCCCTTGTGAGCGGGTGCATGGCGCTCGGTCTTGCGGAAGTGGACGAGGACCTGGCCTCGGCATCCGATTGACGGCGCGTTTGGCGCATCACCCGCTACTGTGACCGCATGTGCGGTTGCTTGACTGTCGCGCTTGGAGCTTTCTTCCCCCGAGTCGCGCTAATCCTGATCTGGATCTTCGGTGACGTCGTACAGCGGGCCTTCTCCTACGAATGGTTGCTGCCGCTGGTCGGCCTTCTGTTCCTGCCGTACACCACTTTGGTCTACGTCCTGCTGTACTGGTCGCTCGGCGAGGTCGGGGGATTCGCCTGGTTCCTGGTGGTTCTGGCGTTCCTCGTCGACATCAGCTCCTACGCGGGCGCCTCGCGCGTCAGTTCGCAGTACGACTGAGCCTGAAGTCACCGCACTCACGCTGCCTCACGAACCCACCGACATGCCAGGCGAGCCCCAAATCACGAGGCGCCCCGTACAGGAATCGAACCTGTGGCCTACCGCTTAGGAGGCGGTCGCTCTATCCGACTGAGCTAACGGGGCAGGGATTCAGTTGTACATCCGCATGGTCGGCGGTCTGCCAGGCGTGCAAACCGATTTGGCGCCCACGCCGCGCTGGCTTCGACGCGTCAGTCTACGGCCCCGCCCGTCTTCGCGTCAGGAACGCGCTGTCCGTCCGACCGAAAGCCAGCAGCGGCCGCGACAGCCATCGAAGCCAAGTCCACCGGTACCCGCGACGCGTCGTAGACAGGCGAGTCCGCCGCCACCACCGGCTCCCGAAGCGCGCCGGGATTGCCTCTCAGGTCGATGCCGGACCGCCGCAGCGCGCGTAAGTCCCTGCGTTGCCGACGAGCAGCGATGTCCAGTGCCCACGCGGGAGTCACGATCCCCGGCTCGTCAGAAGGCGGGATCCGTTCCTGTACAACGTGCGTAATCGCACCTCGACGAATCCGCTCCTTGTACGCACGCCAACCCATGGATTGCCCAACGGTCGCGTTCACCTGTCGCATCAGCTCAGCCTCCGGCGCGGTCAGCGACCGATTACGCGCCTTCTCGTCACCGAAATGGCCGAGCCATCCGACGGGCAAGCCCAGCAGGTCTTCCATCGTGTCGAAGAGCAGACCCGGCTGCCCAGGATCCAGCACGACAGCGGTGAACCGTTCCGGCGGCACCACCGCTAGCCATCTGCGCACGATCCGCCGATAGTCGGCGCGCGCCCAGAAGCCTGGGGTCGTCAGTGGACGCTTGTGCGTCAGCACGTCCCGCAGCCACTCGTCGTAGTTCGTCGACAAGCCCGACTTCAGGTACTGCTGCCATGATGCCGGGAGCAGTCCTGAGAGCGGGCGGACAGCGACTACGACATGAACGCGTCTCGGACCAAGGCCGTCCACGACACGCTTCACTGCCTGAGGACGCATGCGACCGAAGAACTCGCTGCTGATCACCACGCGGCCCCGGTGCAGGCGGGCAGCTCCAACCAGTCGCAACCAACTCCACCGGCGTGGCCGGTCCGCCTCATCCCCGAATCCGAATGTGCGTCCCCCCGCGGCCCACGCCGCCGCGTGATGGGCCTGAATCGTTCCGCCTGGATATGAGATCCCCCGCTCCCGAAGGTCCGGCCGGGCCGCCGCTAGGGCTGCCTGCAGGGCCGTGCTTCCGGTCTTGTGCACGCCTATGTGCAAGATGATCGCGTTGTCGGGCGCCGCCGCGCCACGAGGTCCCGCCTGCGATTCCGACACCAGTCCCATACGCACCACGCTGTGATCGTATCCATTCCCGACGATTCATCCGGTCGGCGGGAACGCACCTACACTTGATTCATGCCGACCTACGAATTCCGTTGCAGGGCCTGCGGCGACACGTTCACCGAGGCGCGACCCATGTCCGCTTCAAACGACCCAGCTTGCTGCCCAGAAGGCCATGACGACACCGTCCGGCTGCTCTCGATCGCGGGAAACATCCGATCCGACCGACGCGCCCCGGTCGGCTGCCCCAACGGCGAGATGCCCGACGGCTGCTGCGGAGGCGGAGGCTGCGGCTAAGTCGCTGGCGCCAGGCGCAGAGTCAGCCCGCAACGCGGTCGACCTACTCGTTGCTGACGCCCAGCGTCACAGTGACTTCGCCCTTCCCCTTCACAGACAACGTGATCTTCTCGCCGGGCGCGTGAGAGCGAATAGCCACGACGAGTTCTATCGCCCCGGTCACCGGGCGCCCGTTGACGGCCGTGATCACATCCCCCTTCTGTATCCCGGCCTCCGCCGCGGGCCCGCCCTCAGTCACCGATTTCACCTTCGCCCCAGGCCCTGAGAACTCAGTATCCAAGAACGCACCGATGATGGGGGTCGGCGACTTGCCGCCAGCGATGATCTCGTCTGTCACGCGTTTCGCCTGGTTGATCGGGATAGCGAAACCAAGGCCGATCGAGCCCGCCTGCTCTTGACCCACAGCGATCGCGGCGATGGCCGAATTGACACCTATTACTCGACCCTCAGCATCCAGGAGGGGGCCGCCTGAATTCCCAGGGTTGATGGCCGCGTCGGTCTGAAGCGCCGAGATGAAGGCTTGATCCCCCGAACCACCGGTCGTGACGGGGCGGTTGATAGCGGAGATGATCCCTGTGGTCACCGTGCCGGTCAGACCGAGCGGAGACCCGATCGCTACCACGGGATCGCCAACGCGCACAGCGTTCGAGTTGCCTAGCGGCGCGACTCGGAGCCCCTTCCTGGCAACCTTCACAACGGCCAGGTCATACGACGCCGATCGGCCAACGATCTCGCCATCGACCGAGGAACCATCATTGAAGGTCACGACGATCTGGCCGCCTCCGATGGCATCCTGGATCAGGTGGTTGTTCGTCGCTATGTAGCCGTCACTTCGAAGAACGAATCCGGAACCGCTGACGCCCTCGCCCTTGCCAGTCACCGCTAGCGACACGACCGACGGCAAGGCGGCATCCGCGATGGCAGCGACGCTGCCCGCCTTCAGCGCGGGCAATTCCCCTGATGGCTGGTTCGCTGGCAGCACTGTCGCCACGCCCTCGCCACCGGCCCAATCGGCCACCGCGTACGCCCCAGCTCCCCCCACGACTCCAGCCAGAAGCCCGGCCACCACGGCGGCGGCGATCGAGCGGGACCTCGGCGGCTCGCCACCGGCGGGCGCCGAGACGCTCTGTGCCGCGTCTCCAGGCGCCGACTCTCCAACCGGAGCTGGAGACAACATCTCCTCGGTCGGCTGCCACCATCCTGACGGCCCAAGAGCAGACGTTTCCGCGGGCGCCCCTGACCCGCTGGGGAATGGTTCGCCCGCAGGCGCAGGCCAATCGCCAGGCTCGGTCATGCCCTCACCACCGTTCGTTCGTCCCCAGCTACCCTATGTGTGTCCGAAGAACCACGCCACCAACTCGGCCCCGGAGGTACCAATGGACTCTAAGCCGCCGACCCAACTTCAGGCCGACAGCCTCAAGTTCGCCGACTCATACATTTCCGAGGACGATCCTCTGCTCAACGCCCGAGCGCAAGCCGAACTGCTCGGCTGCGTGCCGATCGCTGCCGGGTCCGGTGCGCTACTAAGGTTCGTGGCCCAGTCGATCCATGCACGCCACGTGGTCGAGGTGGGAACAGGGGCTGGAGTTTCAGGCCTTTGGCTTCTGCGCGGCATGGACGAGGACGGTGTCCTGACCTCTATCGACCTGGAGGTCGACCACCAACGGGTGGCCCGTGACGCGTTCGCGGCCGCTGACATCCCTCCCGGCCGGTTCAGGCTGATCGCTGGCCGGGCGATGGAGGTACTTCCGAGGCTGACTGACTCCGCGTACGACATGGTCCTCATCGACGCGGACAAGGCGGAGTACGGCCTTTATCTGGACGAGGCGCTGCGCCTGCTGCGCCCGGGCGGTGTGGTCGCTTTGGACAACGCGCTCTGGCAAGGTCGCGTCGCCGACCCGTCCCAGCGGGATGCGGAGACAATGGGTCTGCGCGAGATCCTCAACAGAATCCGGGCCGACGAGGCTTTGACTCCGGTTCTCGCCCCAGTTGGAGATGGCCTTCTGCTCGCCGTTGTGAAGGGATGAACACCACTTGCTCGCGGTTCCGGACGGTACGCGCCGCCGAGCCTTGTGTGATCTGTCGCACTCGTCGGGAATAATGGACCGAGTTGCCCGCTAGGGAAGGAAGGGGTTGGCATGGCTGCCATGAAACCCAGGACCGGTGACGGCCCACTGGAGGTGACCAAGGAGGGACGGGGGATCATCACGCGAGTCCCGCTTGAGGGCGGAGGTCGGCTTGTCCTCGAACTGTCAGCAGCCGAAGCCAGCGACCTCGGGGCGCAGCTCCAGGCGATAGTCGGCTAGGTCTCTTCGGCTCCAGAATCTTCGTGTGCGGCGGCGAGTTCCAGCTCGGCTGTTCGGGAACGAAGTTCCTGAGCCATGGAGGCCAAGGCTGAATCCACTTCGTCCATCCGATATCCGCGCAGGACGACCCGGAACTTGAGTCGCTCGACCGATTCTGCGGTCCATCCCCCATCAGGGGGGAATGTCTGTGGCGCGGGCCGACCAGTGCGCGGCGTCGCGTCGATCCTGCCTAGCAGTACAAGCGCGGCCCCCAAAGTGACAATCAAGCCAAGAAGCACGAATACGTAGCTCATTCCTGTTCCCCGCCTCTCCCGCCGGATACAACTCGCCTCACCGGATGTGAGACTAGCCGGGTGAGCAGACGTTCCGCTGCGGCGCCCGGGGCCGATCGGCTCAGTGGGATGAACGAGATGGCGGACGAATCGCCGTGCTGACCTTGGGATCCCGGCAGTTTCCGGACGACCGCCTGCTGATCATGGCAATCATCAACCGGACTCCAGACTCATTCTTCGACCGTGGCGCGACGTTCTGCGACGATGCCGCCCACGAAGCCGTTGACCGTGCCGTTGCCGAAGGCGCGGACATCATCGACGTAGGCGGGGTCAAGGCTGGCCCGGGCCCTCAGGTGACGCCGGAGGAGGAGATCCGTCGCGTTGTTCCCTTCGTCGGCGAAGTGCGCGACCGCCACCCCGACGTCGTGATCAGCGTGGACACCTGGCGTTCGCAGGTGGCCGAGGCCGCTTGCCGCGACGGAGCCGATCTGCTGAACGACGCCTGGGGTGGTTTCGATCCGCATCTGGCAGCGGTGGCCGCTGAGCACAAGGCCGGAATC
Source organism: Candidatus Nanopelagicales bacterium (assembly GCA_030700225.1). Taxonomy (NCBI): domain Bacteria; kingdom Bacillati; phylum Actinomycetota; class Actinomycetes; order Candidatus Nanopelagicales; species Candidatus Nanopelagicales bacterium. The sequence continues at coordinate 13,339 of JAUYJT010000001.1, forward strand.
GTCTGCACGCACACGGGCGGCCAAGCCCCCCGGACCCGGCCCTACCACCCTCAATACGCGGATCTCGTCGGTGACATAGTCGCGCGCACTACGGCGCTCGCCGATCGGGCGCTGCGCTTGGGGGTACCTCGGGAGTCCATCCTGATCGACCCAGGACATGACTTCGGGAAGGTCACTCGCCAATCGTTGCTGGCCACGCGAGCAACGGACAAGATCGTCGCTACGGGCTGGCCAGTGCTCATGTCGCTGTCACGCAAGGACTTCGTCGGTGAGAGTCTCGGCCTAACTGACCCCGCTGACCGCCTTGTGGGCACGTTGGCCGCCACCGCGATCACGGCCTGGCTGGGCGCCCGCGTGTGGCGCACACACGACGTGGCGGCGACCAGGCAGACCCTGGACATGATCGCCTGCATCAAAGGGGATCGTTCTCCCGAAGTCGAGCTCCGAGGACTGGGCTGATCCTCTAGCTTGGATCCGTGGCACCTATTCGCCCCGCTGCCAAGCAAGTCGGCGCCTTGATGGTCCGATCCAGTGAGCCCGCGGGAAGCACGCACGACCAACGCCTGCTGGACGTCCGGGCGCCCGTCACCGAATGGGTGCACGAAGATCCATGGCGCGTCTTGCGTATCCAATCCGAATTCGTTGAGGGCTTCGGCGCCCTCGCCGAAATCGGCCCGGCGGTCAGCGTGTTCGGCAGCGCACGAACGCCTCCCGATCATCCCTACTACAAGCTTGGCGTGGAACTCGGCCGACATCTGGCCGGCGCCGGGTATGCCGTCATCACTGGTGGTGGGCCCGGGATCATGGCAGCGGCCAACCAGGGCGCCTGCGAAGCCGGCGGCAGATCTGTGGGCCTTGGCATCGAGCTTCCGTTCGAACAGGAGCTGAACGACTGGGTGAATGTGGGCATCAACTTCCGCTACTTCTTCGCTCGCAAGACGATGTTCGTGAAATACGCCCGGGGCTTCATCGTGCTGCCAGGCGGCTTCGGCACGATGGACGAGCTGTTCGAGGCGCTGACCCTGGTACAGACGCGTAAGGTCACGGCCTTCCCGGTTGTGCTGTTGGGCTCGGACTACTGGGCTGGACTGCTGGAGTGGATCGAGAGGTCCCTGGTTGGCGAATCGTCGATCAGTCCAGGTGACCTGGACCTCATAGACGTGACCGACTCCCCCGAGGAGGCCGTCCGCATCATCGCTGATGCCGACCAGGCCCGGCAACGTCTATCCGGAGCTCAGGATCAGGTCCCCGCCGGAGCGTCCCTCGAAAGCGACGAGGCCGGGATCCAGCGCCGAACCACGCTTGAGCAAGAGACGGCCCGGCGAGCCGACGAAGGCGCCGACGGGAGCTGATCCACCCTCACTCCGCGGGCGCCGACGCGGCACTGGGCTGCGGCTTCAAGCCTTACGCCGCAGGACCGATCCCCGCAGCCCGGTACCGAGGTTCAGCCCGATAGCCAGCTCACGATGCGGTCCTGGCAGTAGCGCAACTGGTCGAGCGCGACAGATTCGTCAGGGGAGTGCGCGACCGACGGGTCGCCGGGCCCGAAGTTCACGGCGGGAATCCCCAGCGCGGCGAAGCGAGCCACATCGGTCCAGCCGAACTTGGGCCGCAGACTTCCGCCCACGGCCGCGAGGAACTCCCGCGCGGCCGCCTGGTCCAGACCGGGTAACGCCCCCGGCGCATGGTCGAGGACCTCTACGGAGAAGCCGGTAAACACATCCCTTACGTGGGAGATGGCCTCGTCTGACGTCATGACCGGCGCGTACCGGTAGTTGACGGTCACAAGGCACTCATCGGGGATGACGTTCCCAGCCACTCCTCCGGTGATCCCGACGGCGCTCAGCCCTTCGCGAAACTCCAACCCGTCCACTAAGACCACGCGAGGTTCGTAGTGCGCGAGCCGTCCCAGAACCTCGCCAGCGGCGTGAATGGCGTTCGACCCCATCCACGGCCTGGCGCTGTGTGCCCGTCGCCCCTGTATCCGCACTCCGACTCTCAGCGTTCCCTGACAGCCGGCTTCGACCAGCGCGCAGGTTGGCTCCAGCAGGACCGCGAAGTCAGCGGTCAACAGATCAGGAGAGTGCCCGGCGATCCTGCCCAGCCCGTTGGCCGCCGCCTCGATCTCTTCGCAGTCGTAGAAGACGAACGTGACATCTTGCCTCGGATTGGTTACAGCGTGGGCGGCCTTGAGTGCGACGGCGACGCCGCCCTTCATGTCGCACGCACCGAGCCCGAACATCTGCTCACCGACGATTCTGTGTGGCAGGTTCCCCGCTGACGGCACGGTGTCGAGATGCCCCGCGAGCACGACCCGGCTCGGTCTTCCCAGGTGCGTACGGGCGATCACGCAGTCGCCATCGCGGATCACGTCCAAGTGGTCGAGTCGGCGAAGAGCCGATTCGACCAGATCCGCGATTGGTCCCTCGCCACGCGATTCGCTCGGAACGTCGACCAAGGCCCCAGTCAGCTGTACGACATCGCCGGACAGATCAAGCTCTATGGGGAGGCTCACATGGGTACGGTATCCGTGATGACCGAATCACTGCTGGAACCTGCCCTCGGACCCGCCGCCGGAATTGGACTGGCCACTGTGTCAGGTGAGTCTGTCCTGGAGGTTTGGTACCCAGCCCCGGCGCTGGGCAGCACCGCGCCAGACGTGCCCGGGATCTCTGGCGCCATAGCCACGGACATGATCCGGGAGGTGTCGGTTCGGACGATCAGCACCGTGGTCGATGACCTGCAGGCCCCGCCCGCGGACGCCGCCGACGCCTACTTGCGCCTGCATCTGCTCTCGCATCGCCTCGTGAGGCCACGGACCATCAACCTTGACGGAATCATGGATCTGCTTCCTAACGTCGGCTGGACGTCGCTGGGGCCAGTCCCGGTGTCGGACTTGGCCCGCGTTCGGTTGCTCGCCAGATCACGTGGGACTTCGATGGCGGTCTACTCCATCGACAAGTTCCCGCGGATGGTCGACTACGTGACGCCTTCTGGGGTTCGGATCGCCGACGCCGACCGGGTGCGGCTCGGCGCGTACCTGTCGCCGGGCACGACGGTCATGCACGAAGGCTTCGTCAACTTCAATGCCGGAACCCTCGGAACGTCAATGGTCGAGGGCCGAATCTCGTCCGGTGTCGTAGTCGGGGACGGCACCGACATCGGCGGCGGCGCCTCGATCATGGGCACGTTGTCCGGCGGCGGACGCGAAGTGGTTTCGATCGGAGAAGGCTGCCTCATCGGAGCCAACGCGGGCCTGGGCATCAGCCTCGGCAACGACTGCGTGATCGAAGCTGGCTGCTATGTCACGGCCGGAGCCAAGATCACCCTTCCGGACGGGGATGTCGTCCGCGCGCGCGAGCTGTCTGGAGCCCCCGGCCTGCTGTTCCGCCGGAACTCGGTCAGCGGGGCTCTCGAAGCGGTGCCTCGCAGCGGATCGTGGGGCGGACTGAACCAGGCCCTGCACCGGTCGAACTAGACGCCTTACCTGCGCGGGTTGGCGACAGCGCGGCCGGTTGGCGGACGTTGTGGAGGATGGCCGAAACTCCTGCGCAAGACACCCAGCAGAACGTCGGCCCACCGCAACAACGTCGGCCCACCGCAACAACGTCGGCCCTGACGACGAACGCGGCATCCACCGAAGACGCTGAGCCGTCGGCAGCGCGGCCGCGCAGATCAACTAGGCGCCTTGTGCCCCGTTCGCGGCGGCGCGCTTCTTCAGGAATTCGGACGGCGGCTCGCCGTAGTGGCCCGGCCCGTCGATCCGCAGCGCACTGAGCCACTCTAGAGCGAGGTCGTAGGAAGCTGCCGCAAGTTCCGCGCTGCAGCCGAAGTCGTCCGGGCGGGAACCGATTGGCCACGGCCCTGGGAGGTAAAGCACGGTCTTTTCCGGCACCTTCTCCAAATCCCTGCGAACCTGCTGTGCAGCCACAATCGCCGCCGAGCGGATCAGCGTCCCTGTGTACGTGTCATCACGCCTGGGTGCGACGACGGTGAAGCCGCAATCCAGGACAACGATGGTCTCCGCGCCCCTAGCCGCCGCCACAGCGATCGGTACGTTCGCGACCAGAACGCCGTCAACTAGGTTCCGGCCGTCGCGCCGGACGTGCGGGAAGACCGCCGGGATCGCCGAACTCGCCATGAGCGCGGAGACGAGGTCGCCCTCACTCATCGCGACGACCTCTCCGGTGTCGAAGTCAGTGGCTACAGCAGTGAGCGGGAGGGCTAGGTCGGAGAACTTCCGAGCGGTGATCGCCCTGTGGATCACCGCGCGCAGCCCGACGTTGGGGCTCGCGGACGCCTTGCGCGAGACGAAGTTGACCGCCATTCCGAGGGTCGTCCCGAATACCTCGTTGTGCGTGATCGTCGACCACAGCTCCGTGAGCCGCGCGGGGGCGGCATGCGCGTCCTCGGCGTACGCGGCCGCGTTCAGGCATCCAACCGATGTACCCACGACGAGGTCGGCCTCGATGTCGGTCAGTGCCAATGCCCGCAGGTGGCCGACTTGCACGGCACCGTAGGTGGCGCCACCTCCGAGCACGAAAGCGACGGGCTTCGGAAGCGAGTTTGCGAGATCGATGAGGGACATCCGTCTCCTCCGTTTCTGTGGCGACCCTCACGGCGAAGCACGATCTGAGCCAGGGCGCCACCGCGCGCGATCGAGAGTCCCAGGATGCCCTGATCGCCTCGACGATGCCCGGTGGTACGAAAGGTGGGTTCCCGAGGGTTGACACACCCAAGCTGAGGCTGCTGGCCTTGAGTCCCACTTTGGGGGAGCAACCCGGGCCGAACCAAGGCATACTGCCAACATGCACGGTAGACGAATAGGAATCGCAACCCTCGCCGTAAGCGCCGCCCTAGCACTGGGCGCGTGCTCAAGCCAACCCGACACCGAACCAGCCCGCGACGTGGCGACGACGCCCACCACACAGGCCCCAGCCCTCCGAGACTGCTCGGACATCCCCAAGAAGCCCAAAGCCGACCTATCCAACTGCGACCTGCGCGGAGCGGACCTGGCCAATCTGAACCTGACCGAGGTGAACCTGGCCGGAGCGGACCTGCCGAAGGCGAACCTATTCGGGGCGAACCTGACCAAGGCGAACCTGACCGGAGCGAACTTGGTCGGGGCGACCCTGAAGGTGGCGGACCTGCCCGGGGCGAACCTGGAGGGGGCGAACCTGACCGAGGTGAACCTGACGAAAGCGGGCCTGGGCAATGCGAAACTGTTTAAGGCGGACCTGAGCGGGGCGGACCTGTCCGGAGCGAACCTGACCAAAGCGGGCCTGGGCAATGCGAAACTGTTTAAGGCGGACCTGAAAGAGGCGAACCTGGCCAATGCAGACCTGGCCGGGGCGTACCTGCCCAAAGCGAACCTGGCCAATGCGAACCTGTTTAAGGCGGTCGTGTTCGGGGCGGACCTGTCCGGAGCGAACCTGACTAGAGCGAACCTGTCCTCGGCGGAACTGCCGGACGCGAACCTGGAAGGGGCGAACCTGCGCGGGGCGAACCTGAGCGGGGCGTACCTGCCCAAAGCGAACCTGACTAGAGCGAACCTGTCCTCGGCCGAACTGCCGGACGCGAACCTGGAAGGGGCGAACCTGAGCGGGGCGACTTGGACCGATGGCCGAGTATGCGCGGGGAAATCAATCGGGAAGTGCAAGTAGGTCCTCGGTCTACCGAACCGCCGGAGGCACGCGTCTTCGGCAACGCCAATAGCTTGTAGTTCTAAGCGCGCCGGAATCGCCCGCCAACCCCGCCACGAGCGCGGAGCCCCCCCGGCAGTTCCGTCAAGCTGCGGCAGATGCATCTTCCGTCCCGAGCTTCGTCGAGCGAACTGAGGATTCCAGGCTCTTCGGATTTCAGTGGGGTGTGATGGTTGGGAGTAGGTCCCAGTTGGGTTTGCCCGCGTAGAGCAGTGAGCGGATGCGGTAGTTCCGGAAGCTGGTGAACCCGAAAGCGGCTCGCTTCACCCGTTTGATCAGGTTGTTCACGGCCTCGGTGGGGCCGTTGGTGACGTGGGCTTGGTGCCAGGCCACGATCTGATGTTTCCAGCGCTTCAGCGTGCGTCCCAGGGAGCGGACCTCGATCGGTTGATCGGGACGGGTAAGTTCAGTGGCCAAGCGTTCGGTCCATTCCATGGCCAGGGTCGCGTTGGTGTGAGTGTAGATATCGCGGACGGCTTCTTTGGCCCGCCAAGCAGTCGCAACGTCACCGTCAGGATCTCCTGCTGCCAGCAGGCCCAGGAGTTTGCTGGTGCCGGACTCGCTCAAGCGCTCGTCGGCTTTGGTCAGGAGTCTGCGGCATCGGTAGAGGGGGTCGTTCTTGCGTCCACGGTGACCCATGGTGGCGTTCTGGACCCGGCGTCGGCACTGGTCAAGTTTCGTGTTCGCGTGTTCGCGGACATGAAATGTGTCAGCTACCTGCACGGCGTCGGGCAGC
>JAUYJT010000002.1 GCA_030700225.1 Candidatus Nanopelagicales bacterium
CGACACCGGCGACACCCCGATCACCAAACCGTCAGCCTGACCATCAAGGCCCCGCCCCGAACCCCGGGACGGGGCCTACGTCATACGCCTCAACCGCACCCACGATGACGCCGACATCCTCATCCAGCGTGGCGGCTAACAAGCGCCAACCCACGGCGACTCCGGCCACTGCCCATGATCACTCCCCTCTATCGCTTGACAAGAGTCACCTTGAAATCCGACAAAGCCTTCTTGATCGGAGCGAAGTAGACCGTGTCCGAACACAACGTTGGCCTAGCCCTCGTGCCCGGATACGCGACCGACCCAGCCGGGCACAAGGAAAGGGGTGGTCTCCCCCAAGAAATGGTGCCTCTGACCTGTCTCTTGTCCTCCTGCTTCTTCTTCCCCGGACCCATGAACACCGGGCCACCGCTATCGCCCTCAGCGGCGGCGATACCGCTGCTAGGCACAGCTTTGACCCAGGGGCAGAACCAGACCTTCCCCTTGCTGGCGGCACACGTCTTGGTCTTCGTCACCTTGAGCTTGCAGTGAACACCGGAATTTGCGCCACTGGTGCACACATAGTCACCGACGTGACTGTCGCCCGCACTACCAACGATCTTGTACTTGGACTTCGGCGCGTTCCAGCCCCCGGTGTAGATCAGCGCGGTGACCTTGCCCGTGACCCCAACCAGCGCCGTGTCATGCTCAGGCAGCACACCCCACACCTCCCCGAACTTGGAGCTCTTCTTCGGGGGGTTGTTCCCATCCATGGCGTAATACTTGCCGCCCTTGACCTTCCCGCAATGAGCGGCGGTGATGAACACATTTCGCCCGCCGCTGCCCTTGCCCGCGACACCACTGGAGCACAACTCGCTTGACGGCGTCAGCAGCGCCGCACCGGAACGCCACGGCTGATCGGGCTTCCAACGCGGACCCTGAAGCGGGACGACACGCTCACCTGTGGTCACCGTGACCGGTACACCAACCGCCTTGGAGAACACCCCCCGGGTCGACTTCAGACCATCTTGATCCGTCCCGGAAACCGCGACAACTTCCGCGTCCAACCCGCTGCCGGTCTGGCTCGGTGACGACTCCACCAGCGACCACCCAGTCGACCGCCGCGACTTCCCGCGCCGCTTCCACAACTTGCCGGTCGCGACATCCAACTCAGCCTGCGTGTACGCGGCGGACGTGACAGTCACCGAAACACCCTTCGGAGGCCTAGTCAATCTGCGGGCCACCCGTCGGCCCGGCTCGTCTTTCCACGCGAAAGTCACCGAACCCTCATCTGGATCCAGCGACACTCCACCGAACCCCTCAGGGCCAATGAAATCCAAGGAGTACGCCGGTCCCAGGATCCTGGCAATCCACGCGTCCATGCGCGCCTGCCGCAACATCACACGCCGGTATTTACCTCCCTGCGGCTCACCCGAGCTACGACTACCAACGCCAGAGGTCTGAACCCGCTGCGGAACAACGCCCGCGCCATCAGCAACTGCGCCGCCGGAGGCTACGACCTCGCCCCCCCCAACGCCAGAACGACCAGCGCACCAGCCACGACAGCCGACTTGCCCTTGTTGAAGCGGGTTCCCCCTGGGGGTCCCACCCTCTGGGGGAAGGTAACCATGCCGCGACCCTACGTCAGCACCCAGATGCCGTCAACACCTACGCGCTGGACTGTCCACAGACCGACGCGGGACACTTCCTGTCCACAGCGCGGGCGGAGGCCTGGCGGGACGCTCGACGCGGACGCAAAGTGGCGTCATGTCCGATTCGCCTATCCGAGCCTTCGTTCCGCGTCACGGTCGGCTCACACCGTGCGTCGTGCTGCTGCTCGCGGTGCTGCTGGTACTCGCGACCGCGCAACCGATCTCATCGCAGGAGCCGCCATGGGCCACCGTCTGGCCAGTCGCGCAGCCCCGGATACTGAAGGACTTCGACGCTCCCGATCCGGACTGGCAGGTCGGCCATCGCGGGATCGACCTCGCCGCGAGCCAGGGAGATCCAGTTAGATCGCCGCGATCAGGCACCCTGGCCTGGCAGGGATCGGTGGCCGGAGTGCCCAGCGTCGTTGTCGCTCACGGGGCGACACGGGCGACATATCAACCAGTGGAGCCAGACGGCGTCGTCGGCCAGGCCATCCCAGCGGGATCCGTCATCGGACGCGTCTCCGCGGGCGGGCACTGCGACAGTGTGTGTCTGCACTGGGGACTGAAGCTCGGCGAACGCTACCTGGACCCGCGCCTGCTGCTCCCGGGCACCCGAGTTGTCCTGACTCAGGTCCAACCGCCCTGACCCGCAGCGCCATGCGCAGGGGCTCAGCTCGCGGTCTGGCTCAAGCTGGCGCGCATCAGCATGACGGCTTTGGTGTGCAACTGGCAGGCACGACTCTCGGTCACTCCGAGCACCTGCCCGATCTCGGCCAGCGTCATGCCCTCGTAGTAGTAGAGCGAAATGACGATCTTCTCGCGCTCCGGGAGCCCAGCGACTGCCTTGCCAAGGATCTCCTTCGTTTCCTCGACCTCGAACGCCTTGGCGGGATCCTGCGCGCGCACGTCTTCGACAGTGTCACTCAAAGTCATCCTGTCCGACCGGTCCCCGCCGATCGTGAGCAGTTCGTCCAACGCCGCCACGTGCACATACGAGACCTGACGGAACACCTGGCGCAGAGCGCGCACGGTGATCCCAAGCTCCTCGGCGACTTCCTCATCTGAGGGGTTCCGCCCGTGCTCAGCCTGCAAGGTCTGATACGCCTTCTGAACGTCGCGTGCCTTCTGACGCACCGACCTCGGAACCCAGTCGAAGCTGCGTAGCTCGTCAATGATCGCCCCGCGAATCCGGCTGACCGCGTACGTCTCGAACTTGATGGCGCGATCCGGATCAAACTTCTCGATGGCGTCTATCAGACCGAACATGCCGTTCGACACCAGATCAGCGGCTTCGACGTTGGCTGGCAGACCCACACCCACTCGCCCAGCGACGTACTTCACCAAAGGCGCGTAGTGCAGTATCAACCGCTCACGGTCCTTCTCATTGCCGTCACGCTTGAAGCTGGCCCAAAGCTGGCGGAGGCGCTCATCACTGTTCTCGGCGTCATGCTCAGCCCGGACTTCGCGCTCCCGAGCCGCTTTGTCCGGATCGAGAGGCGCTGATACGGACCCCTCAGGCCCGGGGATGCGCCTGTTCATACACCGACCTCAGCCTTTCGACGGACACGTGCGTGTAGATCTGCGTCATTGCGAGCGTAGCGTGACCGAGCATCTCCTGCACCGTACGAAGATCCGCTCCTCCTTCGACCATGTGCGTCGCCGCCGAGTGACGCAAGCTGTGGGGAGTGATTTCCGGCAAGTCCGGCAGGGCGCTAACCAACGTGTGAAGCCTGTCGCGCACTCGCCTTTGACCCAGCCTTCGCCCGCGCGGCCCAAGGAAAAGCGCCGATCCCGACTCGCGCGTGGCCCAAACGGGGCGCCCCTGATCCAGCCAGCGCCGTACGGCGCGCTGGGCCGGCGGCCCGAACGGAACTGTCCTCTCCTTGCCGCCCTTCCCCATGACTCGAAGCGTCCTGGTGTGCTCGTCGACATCCCCCACGTCCAGCCCACACAGTTCCGACACCCGCAGTCCGCACGAATACAGCACTTCGACGCAGACCATGTCGCATAACTCCTGAGCCTCGCCGCAGTCCGCTGCCACCACGGCGGACTCCGCCAGGTCCTTCGCCTGATCGGGCGTCAGGACCTTCGGCAAAGTCTGCGCCCGGCGGGGTGACGTCAGCTTCTGTCCGATGTCCGTCCCCATGTGTCCGGAGCTCGCAGCCCAGGCGGTGAACTTCCGTGTCGCGGCGATGCGTCGAGCGACCGTGTTGCGAGCTAGGCCTCTGGCCGTCATGTCCGCCAGCCAGGCTCTAAGGTCCTGGGAGGACAGCGCGTCCGGGTCGCTCACACCGCGCTCCCGAACGAAGTCGAACAGCTCGGCCATGTCTGACACGTAGGCGCGGACCGTCGCCTCTCGGTTGCCCGCCTGCGAGGCCAGATACGCGCCGAACCGCTCAAGGACCTCCGGTCCCCTCGTACCGCGCGACTGCGCGGATGAACCAGTCATGCTGGCATCCTGCCCTGCCCCGCAGCTCCTGTCAGGGACCGCGCCGCGTCGCTTGCCAGGAGGGAGCGCGCCATCCTTCGAACGTCTGCTCAACTTCGCGCGTCCGGCGCAGCTCCATCAGGATCTCCATCACCTTGGCAACAGGCAGACTGGACGTAGCCGCCAGGTCATCCACCGTCACCGGGAACCCGGTCAGACCTGCCTTCACCGCACTCAGATCCTCGGGAGCGTTTCCCACCCGTCGATCCGTCCACAGTTCAGGTTGCGAGCTCTCCGGCGAAGCTTCGGCACTCGGGCTGACCGACCCGAGAGGCTCGATCAGCTCGAGCACATCCTGGGCGCAGGTGACCAGTTCGGCCCTGCGGCCCTTGATCAGCTCGTGCGTTCCCTCCGAGGCCGATGATGTGACCGGCCCAGGAATCGCCAAGACTTGTCGGCCCAGTTCTTCCGCCTGGCGCGCGGTGTTCAGTGCCCCGGATCTTCTTCCGGCTTCGACGACGATAACCGATCGGCAAAGGGCAGCGATCAGTCTGTTGCGAACCAGGAATGAATGAGCTCGAGGTGTCTCACCCAGCGGCCGCTCCGACACGACCGCCCCGGAGTCGCGTATGCGCGCGATCAAAGGCTCGTGCGAGCTTGGGGATGCGACGTCCACGCCACCGGCCAGCACGGCAACCGTCGGGCCACCGACGGCCAGCGCACCGCGGTGAGCGGCCGCGTCGATCCCGAACGCGGCGCCGGAGAAGATGACCCAGCCAGCGTCCGCCAGCCTGCCAGCGATCTCGCCAGCGGTCCGCAGCCCGTATGGAGTAGCGGCCCGCGACCCGACGATTGCCACGGATCGCAGAGCGAGCAGCCGGAGGTTTCCCGGTCCGCTCACCCAAAGGCCACTTGGCTCGGAATCCAGGTCACCAAGCTGGGTTGGCCACTCCATGTCTCCAGCGGCGATGCGCCGATTTCCGGTGGTCATCGCGTACCCCCAGCCCGGCCATTGAGGCAAACCGCCAGAGCCATGTCGTCCACTGTCGGCTGCTCGCGGTCATTCAAGTCCGCCAACGTCCAGCACACACGCACGATCCTGTCCCTGGCGCGCATGCTGCCAGGTTGATCACCAACCCAGCGATCCAGAGCCGATCCGACCGACTCCGGAAGGGACCAGCCACGCAGAACCCCTGCGGAGACCCGCGAGTTCAAAACCCCCATCCCGCACCTGGCCTCGGCTCTGTGACGGGCCGCCAGTACGCGTTCGCGGACTTCGGCGCTGGAGTCAGCGGGTCGCCTGCCCACCGGGTCGCTGATTCGCACGCGCAAGTCGATCCTGTCCCGAAGAGGACGGGAGAGCCTGTCCCTGTAGCGCCGACTCATCATCGAGGAGCACCGGCACTGCGAGTCATCACGGCCCATGCCCCCGCATGGGCAAAGGTTCGCCGTGAGGACCAGTTGGAACAACGCCGGCAACTGGTCCACGAGCCCGGATCTGGCGATGCTTATCTGTCCGCTTTCCATCGGCTGTCGCAGGGCCTCGAGCGTCACCCGGTGAAATTCCGGCGCCTCGTCCAAAAAGAGCACCCCGCGATGAGCGAGGCTGATCAAACCGGGCCGGGCGACTCCGCCATGGACACTGCCGACCATCGCCGCATGGGACGCCGAGTGATGCGCCCCGACGAAGGGCGGCAGCCGAGTGGGACTCTCATTGGTCGAGCCGTTCGCGGCGCCGCGAATGGCGCTGACCTCCAAGGCCTGCCTATCACCCAACTGGGGCAGCAGCCCGCGGAGACGCTCAGCCAACATGGTCTTCCCGACCCCGGGCGGGCCCTCGAACAGCATGTGATGCCCTCCGGCGGCGGCGACTTCCAACGCCGTACAAGCTTCGGCCTGTCCGACCACATCGCGCAGGTCACAGTCCTCCGGCGCAGCCACTTCCGCACCGATCAGGTTGCCAGGGGTCGACTCCGCCCGGCGCTCGCCACGCAACATCGCCACCACAGCGCCCAGCCCGGCTGCGGGAATCACATCGATTCCCGGGACCAGCGCCATGTCGGGCGCCATGGTCTGAGACGTAAACACGCGTACTTCGGGGCCCATCGCGTCACCTATGGCCAGCGCCATCGCTATGGCGCCGCGGATGGGACGCAAGGACCCGTCCAGAGCCAGCTCACCGACGAAGACCGCCCCAGCGACGGATCTTGCCGGGACTGCGCCACTCGCCGCCAGGACGGCAACTGCCACTGCCAGGTCGAGCCCGGATCCCCTCTTCTGCTCCGATGCCGGCGACAGTCCGACCGTGATTCGCCGCGAGGGCCAGTCGAGCCCGCTGTTGACGACCGCGGATCTAACGCGGTCACGCGATTCACTCACCGCTGTGTCCGCCAACCCAACGATCGTCATGCTCGGAAGCCCGTTGGCGAGGTGCACATGCACGTCAACCAACTGCCCAGCGAGCCCGTGGGCTACTACGCCAGCCACGCACGCCAACGGCATTACTCGACCCCAGTGATGTGGTCGATCGTGGCTTCCCCAGATCGGTGCAGCGATACCGACACCACGTCGATCCGAACCTGGCCCACACGCAGACGGCGTTCGGACAGCCATGCGGCGCCCAACTTGCGAAGGCGAGCGACTTTCACAGGTGTCACCGCCTCAGCACCGCTGCCGTGCGAAGTGCCCGACCTGGTCTTCACCTCGCACACGACTAAGCAACTGCCGTCCGCGGCCACGATGTCCAGCTCGCCGAGCCGACATCGCCAATTGCGCTCAAGCACTCTCAAGCCACGGCGCACCAAGTGCGCGGCGGCCAGGTCCTCCCCGAGCCGACCCAGTCTCTTGTTGTCGTCACCCATAGCGTCCCCCCTCCTCATTGGAGCGAGGCAGCAGCCGCCTGTCACCCGGATCGCCGGTCCTGGGGATAGCGGCGGATGGGCCGGGGGCGGTGGATAACGCTATGGCGAGAGCATGCCCTGCAACGCCCAGGATCGACGATGCTGCGGGCACAGCCCGTCAGTCCGCATTGCCGCCAGTTGCGCCGGTGCGGCGTAGCCCTTGTTCTCTTGCCACCTGTACACGGGCCATTGGCAGGCGAGTTCGCACATGATCTTGTCCCGCGTCGTCTTCGCGATGACACTCGCCGCGGCGACCGATGAACATCGCTGGTCGCCACGAACCACAGTGGTAACAGCGGCCACCTCAACATCCGGCCACGGAACCGGGTCAAAGAGCAGTTCAGAACCGCGGCTCAGCCAGTCGTGAGTCCCATCGAGGATGATGGCGCCAACTTCCGGCACATTCGCCAGAGCCCTCAGGGCCGCGAGCCTTAGGGCTGACATGATCCCGTACTCATCGATTTCCCCGGCTGACGCATGACCCACACAGTGCCCCGCGGCCCAACCCCTGACCTCAGGGGCGAGCGCCTCTCTCGCGGCGGGGCTGAGCAACTTGGAGTCCTTCAGCCCCACCGGAGCGGTTCCGGTGTCTGATCGCACGACGACAACACCAACGCTGACCGGACCCGCGATGGCACCGCGCCCGACTTCGTCCACACCAGCTACTACGGTCGCGCCTCCGCGCATCATGGCTCGCTCCAGGCGCAGAGTCGGCTTCAACGCGCCTAACCGCTGTTCATCTGCTCGGCCCACTTGGGCGTCGACAGCAGCTGCGCGCGACTCAGCGGCCAGATGATCGCGAACGCCTTCCCCAGGACCCGATCAGTCGGCACAAACCCTCCCCCTGGTTCCCCCATGTGTGCCCGCGAGTCGGCTGAGGCGCCTCGATGATCTCCCAGGACCCAGAGCTTCTCCTCCGGCACCACGACATCGAACTTGGTCTCGCTCGGCGCGTTCTTCGGGAACAGGTACTGCGACTCAGCTATCGGTTCGCCGTTGATCATGATCTGACCTTTGGCGTTGCAGCACTTCACGCGATCGCCCGCGACGCCGATCACGCGCTTGACGAACACTGTGTCAGGAGGCGCGACAACGCCGATTGTTCGCCCCAGCTCTGTCATCAAGTCGCCGACCGGACCGTTTGACTTGTTCTTGTGGCCGGCGGGCACGAAGGAGTCCACGCCGTCGAACACGACAATGTCGCCGCGCTGCGGCTGCGAGAACCTGTACGTGAACCGGTTCACCGCCACGCGGTCGCCCACCAGAAGCGTGTTCTCCATCGACCCGGAGGGGATGTAGAAGATCTGAACAATGAATGTCTTGATCAGGAACGCGAGGAATATCGCCGCCACGATGACGATCGGGATCTCAACCCACGCTGGGATCTTTCGCGAACTCTTCGCCGTGTTCGCTGGTGTCTCAGTCGTCGCCACGATCAGACCCTACTCGGGCGCGCGCTCGCCGGCAGCCTGTGCGCTGGCTCAGTCCCGCTTCTCACGGATCTTCGCGGCCTTGCCTCGCAGGGAACGCAGGTAGTACAGCTTGGCTCGGCGCACATCGCCCCGAACAACGCGCTCGATCTTGTCGATGATCGGGCTGTGCAGCGGAAACGTTCGCTCGACGCCGGTACCGAATGAGATCTTGCGAACCGTGAAGGTCTCCCGCACTCCTTCACTATGGCGCCGGATCACGACTCCCTGGAAGACCTGGATCCGCGAGCGAGTTCCCTCGACGACTTTCACGTGGACCTTGACCGTGTCACCGGGCCGGAACTCGGGGATGTCATCCCTGACCGAAGCCTCATCGATGAAATCCAACTTGCGCATGATCGCTACTCTCCGCGAGCGCCACAGATCGCTCACTAAGTCCGTTCAAGATCAAGGTGGTTCACCGGCGCCCCCTGTGGCAGGCAAGCCGGACAACACCACCGTGCCCGAGTATGACACGCGGACCATCGGATCGGCCAAGTCGCGTGGGGCCGAGAGCTACGCCAGGTCCGGACGGAGTAGCTCGGTCCGGCGTCGCGACTGATCCTCGCGCCAAGCGCGTATCGCCTCGTGATCACCAGACAGGAGTACGTCGGGCACATCGAGCCCCCGCCAGGATCTCGGCTTGGTGTATGCGGGTCCTTCAAGCGGGCCAGCGACCCGATCCGGGCCGAACGAGTCGTCGCTCGCGCTGCCTGGATTCCCCAACACCCCGGGCAACAATCGGACCGTCGCCTCGATGATGGCGAGCGCGGCGACCTCTCCTCCCGCGAGCACGTAGTCGCCCAGCGACACCTCGTCCACTGGCCACTGGCGTTCGTAGTGCCGCCAGACGCGGTCATCGATGCCCTCATACCTGCCGCACGCGAAGACCAGACCCGGCAGCTCGGCGTACTCGCGGGCTGTTTCCTGGCGGAACAGCCGCCCGGAAGGTGACGGCACCACGATTCTGGTTCCGATCGCCGCTTCGGCCAGCACGTGATCGAGAGCCTCGCCCCAGGGCTCGGGCTTCATGACCATGCCGGGCCCGCCGCCGGACGGCGAGTCATCGACCGTGCGGTGCCGATCATGCGCGAAATCGCGCAGGTCGTGAACGCGCAAATCAACAAGGCCCGACCCAACCGACTTGCCCACCAGCGACAGCCCAAGAGGCGCGAGGTAGTCCGGAAACACCGTGACGACGTCGATCCTCAACGCCGGTCCTCTCCGGTCTCAACCGATTCCTCGTCGAGGAGACCGGCCGGAGGATCGATGACAAGGCCCTGTTCATCGACCACTGGCACCATGGAGGACACGAAGGGCACCCGCGCGACGCGCTCATCTGTCAGACGCACGACGAGCAGGTCGTGCCCGGGCGGGTGCTCCACGCCGGTCACTTCACCCAGCGTGTTCCCTGCCGTCCCCCTGCACGCCAGCCCGATCAGCTGGCGGTCGTACCATTCGTCCTCCCCGGATGGCCTGGCATCGGGGTCCACATCCGCGTACAGATCGGCGCCTCTAGATTCCTCGGCAGCCTCGCGATCCTCAATCCCGGCAAGACGAACCACCAACCGACCCGAGATGAGTCGCGCGCGGTCGATGCGTGTACTTGTTTCTCCACCGTCGCGAACAAGAATCACCGTCGCCCCAGCGGCAAGCCGGAGTTCCGGCTCGTCGGTCGTCACGCTGACAGTCACGTCGCCAGCTAGCCCGTGTGGTCGTCCGATGCGGGCGACCAAGACGCGCATGTCAGGTACTGTCCGGCGAGCTCGACGTGTCCTGCGACTCAGGCGGGATCTCACCCCGCGGTGGACGGGATCCTCCAAGGCCATCGGAGAAGTCGACGCGGACTTGCCTGCGCCCGGCCAACGCGCTAATCACGGTGCGAAACGCGGTAGCGGTCCGCCCGGCTTTGCCGATAACGCGACCCATGTCATCGGGGTTCACCAGGACTCTGAGCGTCAGTCCCCGGCGGCCGTCCCGCGCCTTGACGGATACGTCGTCGGGATTGTCCACTATGCCGCGAACCAGGTGCTCCAATGCTTCGGCCAACATGTCAGGCCTCAGCCTCAGCGGGAGCCTCAGCAGGCGCCTCGGCAGGAGCCTCAGCAGGGGCCTCGGCAGGAGCCTCAGCAGGCGCTTCGGCAGGCGCTTCGACCTCAGCCTTGGCAGGGGCCTTGGCGGGGGCCTTGGATGCCTTCTTGGCAGCAGCCTTCTTCACGACCGGTGCGTCAGACGCCTCCGCTGAACCCTTCTCCGCCTCCGCGCTGGCTGCGGCCGCCCGGTCATCGCGGGCCTTCTTCGCGGCCTTCGCCTTCAGCTTCTCCACCCGCTCCTTCTCCTCAGACGCCTGCTTGGACGCACTGTCGAACACCGCGAGCTTGTCGACCTTCTCAGCAGCCACCCGAAGAGTGCCCTCAGCTCCAGGGAGCCCCTTGAACTTCTGCCAATCGCCGGTGACCTTCAGAATCGCTAGAACCGGCTCGGTCGGCTGTGCGCCGACTGACAACCAGTGCTGCACCCGCGCGGAGTTGACCTGGATCAGGCTCGGCTCCCGCTTCGGCTGGTAGATCCCCAACTCCTCGATGGCCCTGCCGCTACGCCTCGTGCGCGCGTCCGCCACAACGATTCGGTACTGCGGTATCCGGATCTTGCCGATCCGCTTCAACTTAATCTTGACAGCCACTAGTGACGTGTCTCCTGTCGTTGTCGTTCCGAGGGCCTCGATCGCCGGTGGGATACGCCGAATCGATAGCCCAATGTCCACGATCGCCTCCGGGATAGAGGGCCTGTGGCGATCTAGGGTCAAAGTGTGCCAGATCCCGGCCAAACCCCAAAGCCCGGTAACCCGTAGTCAGCCCAGGAAGTCCTTGAACTCAGGCGGCAGTTCCACCGATGGCTGCCCACTGCCGGTCCCGTTCAGAGCCGCCGCCTGCTCCTGAGCCCTCTTCGCGGGGTTGCCGGACCGACCCTTCTTGGTCTTGGTCGGACGCACAGCGCGAGCGACGCGCCTGCCCGGCATCGCGGGCATTCCCGGGATCCCAGCGCCTTTCCCGGCGCGCATCTGCTTCATCATCTTCTGCGCCTCGCCGAACCGCTCGACGAGTTGGTTAACGTGAACCACCTCGACACCGGCCCCCTTGGCGATGCGAGCCCGGCGCGATCCGTTCAGCACCTTCGGGTCCGCGCGCTCTTGCGGCGTCATCGACTGGATGATCGCGGCGACTCGGTCCAGATCTCGTTCGTCAACGGACGCCAGTTGCGCCTTCATCTCGCCCATCCCGGGCAGCATCCCCAGGAGCTTCGTCAACGATCCCATCTTCTTGACCGCTTGCATCTGCTCCAAGAAGTCCGACAGCGTGAAGCTCTCTCCCCGCTCGACCTTGTCGGCCATTCGCGCGGCCTGTTCGGAGTCGAACGCCCGCTCGGCTTGCTCGATCAGCGTGAGCACGTCCCCCATGTCGAGGATCCGTGATGCCATCCGGTCCGGATGGAACGCCTCGAAGTCCTGGACCTTCTCCCCTGTGGACGCGAACATGATGGGTCGTCCGGTCACACCGACGATGGACAAGGCCGCGCCACCCCGAGCGTCGCCGTCCAGCTTCGTCAGGACTACTCCGTCGAACCCGACGCCGTCCACGAACGCGGTCGCCGTGGCGACAGCGTCCTGACCGATCATCGAATCGACAACCAGAAGCGTCTCGTCCGGAGACACCGCGTCGCGGATGTCGCGGAGCTGGGCCATCAGATCTGAATCGATCGCCAGTCGGCCGGCCGTGTCGACGATGACTATGTCGTGCAGCTTCACCTCTGCTTCGGCTACCGAACGGCGGGCCACGTCAACCGGATCACCGACGCCGTTGCCCGGCTCGGGGGCGAACACGGGGATTCCGGCCTGTTCGCCGACGATCCGCAACTGGTCAACCGCGTTCGGGCGCTGCAGGTCGGCCGCGACTAGTAGCGGCTGATGACCCTGGTGGCGAAGGTGCGCCCCGAGTTTGCCGGCCAAGGTCGTCTTGCCTGAACCCTGGAGACCGGCCAGCACGATCACTGTCGGTGGCTTCTTCGCGAAGCGGAGTCTGCGTGTCTGGCCACCCAGGATCCCCACGAGTTCGTCCTGGACGATCTTTACGACCTGCTGCGCCGGGTTGAGCGCACGGGAGACCTCCGTATCGAGTGCCCGCTCTTTGATGCGGGCGCAGAAGCCACGCACGACGGGGAGCGCCACATCGGCGTCGAGCATCGCGATCCGGATCTCCCGAACCGTCTCGTCAATGTCGGCTTCGCTTAACCGTCCCTTGCCGCGCAGATTCTTGAAAGTGGCGGCCAGACGGTCAGATAGTGTCCCGAACAAACTTCCCCTTGGGCTGGTACAAACGCGAGACCCCAGGGTAGCGCCGACTCCACCGCCTCCTGGACTTGACGCTGATACGGCCGGTCATCGAGGACGGGTCTTGAATTGAGTCAGCCCCGCGTCAAGCGGGGCCAGAGGAACGAACGGTGTCTCGATCAGGCGGTGCGAACGGCGGCTATGGGAGCGCCTAGGTCGGCCATCAGCTTCGCGACATCGGTCATGCTGATGGGGCGATACTCTCCGGAATACAGCCCGGCGTAGTACTGGTCGGACGCCGGTACCCAGCGTCCTGACTCGTAGAATTCCATGAAGTCGTCGACGTCAGCGTCTTCGCGCACGCGAATCAACCACGTCGGGGATGCCCCCCAGACGCGGTCGTAGTACGTGTAGCCGTCGGTCACACCATTCACGGTACTCCCCAGCGACCTGGTGGGCGAGCCACATCAGCCCACAGTCGCTTGAGTTCGCGGTCAAGCCGCTTCCTAGCTGGTCCTCGAGTCACTCGAGCCTGCGAGTAGAGACCGGCCACCCGACGACTGCCCGCTATCCGCGCCGATTCGCGCGTGTGGAACTGAATCTCGAACAGCTGGGACCCGATCTCCCACGTGGCGTTCACGCCCTTGTATCTGGAATCGCTCCACAGGTCGCGCCAACGCGACGGTAGAGCTCTGGCTCCCGCGCCCGCTAGGCGACGCACCGTCCGCTCAAGGACATCAGCGTAGGACCGGCTAGAAGCGGCCACGCGGTAGCGGACCAAATCGTCCAGTCCCGCGACGAGCGCCGCCTGCTCCATCGCGCCTGATCTTCCTGCCGCCACCTCGATCTTGCGGACTGCGCTCTCAATGGACTTGAGTCGGGTCGCCAGGTCGACAAGCTCGGCATCCTGACCCATGAGCACTTCGCGCATCATCCGGGTGATTCTCGGTTCGTGAGCGCTCGCATCGGCGAGCGCATCCGCTGTCAATCGCCTGAGATCGTCGCCTTCATGGAAGGCGCCTGACACGCTGCGCGTTGGCGGCCGGGGACCACCACCGCTCGATGCCCCAGTCTGCGTCGCGGGGCCACGGGCCCCCAGGTTCGCGGCCCGGGTCCGGTGGACACCCACAGGCGGTTTGCCCCCGGTGGCGGACATGATTCGCTCCCGTTCCGCCCGGAACTTCTTGATCAGCTTCCGGCGCTGCTGATAGCTCGAGTTCGCCGGCCGCTCCAGCCGCCGGTTCAACTCATCAACCCGGCGCTGGGTGAATATGCCCTGTCGGCGCAGCTCACGCGACAGCCGAGGAGCTCGGAACTGAGGCGCTGGCTGGACTTGAGTAACGACTCGCTGAGCTTCTCCAAGTCGAGCCAGAACCACGCGGGGCCTGACTCCGCCTTGAGCCCGTGGCACAGGTTGAACCCGTCGATCAGCACAGCGACACGATCCAACTGACCCCTCCCATCAGTGGTTCACCGGGGCGGTTTCTCGCGCTCAGCCTTTCTCCCCCAACCCCAGCCACCCCTCGTCAATGGCGTGGTCAGCACTCTCGAGGCGATTCGGGCGGGAGGTGCGACGCTACCGCCAAGCTTGACTCCCTGAGCTTGACGAGTTTCAACCTTGACATAGCTGGGCCGAGGCCACCCTGCTCCGTCCACAGGGGTCGCCGGACCGAGATCTGGCGAGCGGGCTCACGATTCGACGATCGCAGCCAGCTTGGCGACGACGGCGTCCAACGCGTCCCCCGAGAGGGGACGGCCCTCTGCCCCGGTCAGATAGAACACGTCCACGACAGAGCTGCCGAGGCTATCCGCGCGCGCGGCCGCGATGTTCGCCCCCGCGCCCGTGATCGCCCAGGCGAGCCGGAAGAGCGTGCCAGGTCGGTCATACGTGCGCACCTCAACCACCGTCGCACGGGCGGAAGCTTCCGGCACGACCGTGACCTTGGGCTCCAGCGAGATCTGTCGGCTAACCGGGTAGGCCTCTTCCCGTCGTTCGAGCCTGTCAGCGATGTTGATCTGCCCGTCAAGCGCCTGGCGAACGTCAGCTCTCAGCTTCTCCGCATCGGGAGCATCGCCAAAGACTGGGTCAACGGTCCACTCCGACACAGCCATGTCGCCTTCACCGCTGGCCCTGGCGGAGCGCACGTCCAGACGGTTGATCGCCAGGATCCCCGCGACAACGGCGAGCAATCCGGCACGGTCCGGTGCTACAGCGGTAACGGCGATGAGGTCGCCCGGCGCGACATCATCTACCGCGATGTCCAAGTCGCTGGACCGGAGAAGCGCCCGCGCCCGTTCGGATACCTCCGGCGCGGCGGTAACGGCGCCATCTGCCAGGGCGGCGCGTGTACGAGCTACCAAGTCGGCGACTAGGGCAGCGCGCCATTCACTCCACGCGACCGGCCCGGTCGCGAGTCCATCGGCGCGGGTCAGCGCGTAGAGCAGGTCGAGCCCGTCAGTGTCGCCGACCGCTTGGGTCACGGTTGCGATAGTCGCCGGGTCGGCTAGGTCGCGCCGGGTTGCGGTTTCGGCCAACAGAAGATGGTTGCGCACGAGTTCGACGAGGACCGCACTGTCCGCCGCGTCGAATCCGAGTTCCGGCGCGATCCGGGTCACCAGCTCGAAACCGGTAGCCGTGTGGTCCAAGCTGTTGCGCCCCTTCCCGATGTCATGCAGGAGGGCGCTGACGAGCAGCAGGTCCGGCCGCGCGACCTCACGCTGGAACGCCGCCGCCTGAACCGCTGTCTCCACCAGATGGCGATCCACAGTGAAGCGGTGAACGGGGTTTCGCTGCGGAGCACTGCGGACCGGCGACCACTCCGGTATGAGCGCGCTGACGATGCCCGCCTGATCGAGCGCCTCCCAGACCCCCACGGTCGACTGTCCGGCGCCCAGCAACGACACGAAACTGTCCCTAGCGGCCGGGGGCCACGGCACAGGCATCGGCGCTGACTCAGCCACGAGTCGGCTGACGGCGTGCGGCGCCAGAGCCAGCCCCGCCTGCGCGGCGGCCGCGGCAGCTCTGAGCACAAGGACCGGATCGTGTTCTGGCCGGGCCCCGACTGCCAGGACGACCTCGCCGTCCTGGACCACAACCCCGTCCGCCAGCGGGCGTCGCTCGGATCGACGAGAGGACTTCCGCGTAACCCTGGAGACGCGGTACCAAGTCGAATCGGCCGCGTGCGCGATCGTCCTACCAGCGGCGGAAACACCGCGCATGAAACCGTCGGAATCAGCGGCGCCGAGCATGTACGCGACGCCGTCCTGCTCCTGCATGAGCAGGCGGTCACCCGACTTGCCGGTGCGCAAGTGCAGGGCATCCCGCGAATCCATGAGCAGCGCGGCGGGCTGCCTCAACTCCTCATGCGGCATGTCGGTCAGCCACGACGCGGCGATCGCCCGCAGCACGACGAGGTCCCGTAGGCCTCCGTACCCCTCCTTCAGATCAGGCTCGAGCATGTGAGCGACTTCGCCGCATCGCTGCCGTCTGGCGTCGACGAGCGCCTTCAGCTCGGACATTCGCTTGGCGGCGGAGCGGCGCCAATCCGCGAGGACCGAGTCCAGCATCTGAGCCACTAGGCGTTCGTCGCCGGCGATAGTGCGCGCGTCCAGCAGTCCAAGCATGACTTTCAGATCCGAGGCAGCCATTCGGCGCGCCTCAGAGACAGTCCGCACGGAATGGTCCAGATCGATTCTGGACCCCCAGATCGGATACCAGATCCGTTCAGCGAAATCGGGAGCGTCGCCGCTGTGAAGCAGCACCAGGTCAAGATCACTTCCCACGGCCAGGTCGCCGTGGCCGTATCCCCCGACAGCTACAAGTGCGGCCTGGCGCTGCTCACCACCGGCGAGCCGGAACAACGTCCGCAACCACTCGTCTGTCAGCGAGACGAGCGCACGGCGCCGATCCTGGCCGGGGCGCCCAGGCAGTTCCGCGCGAGCCGCTGAGTATCGCCTCGTCGCCTCGTCTCCCGACTCGCCGGTCTGGAGCCCGCCGTGGGATAGCACGGCGCTACAAGGCGTCCGGTCCGCGCTCGCCGGTACGAACGCGGACAACGGCATCGACTGGGCTGATCCACACTTTGCCGTCCCCGATCCGCTCGGTCTTGGCAGCGGCCACGATGACGTCGGCGACAGCGTTGGCGTCTTCGGCGTCCGCCAGAACTTCGACGCGTATCTTCGGGACCAAGTCCACCGTGTACTCAGCCCCGCGGTACACCTCGGTGTGACCCTTCTGCCGCCCGAAGCCGCTGGCTTCGGAAACGGTCAAGCCGTGGACACCGTGGGCCCGCAGCGCGTCCTTGACCTCCTCCAGCTTGAACGGCTTGATTACCGCAGTGACGAGTTTCATGCTCATGCCTCCTCCTGTGCCGTTCTCGCGGCAGCGGCCGCCCCGACTCCGGCGAATCTTCCGCCCGCACCGCTCTCGGTGAGTTCGTAGGCCGCTTCCGCATGGATGATGCGGTCGACCCCGGAGATCTCATCATCTTCGCTCACGCGGAAGCCAACCGTGACGGCGATCAGCTTCCCGATGATGACAGTGACGACGAGCGTGTAGAACAGCACGACGAACGCCGCGATCGCCTGCGACCTCAACTGGTCAGCCCCGCCCCCGTAGAACAGACCGTTCACGCCAGCGGGAGCTGCCTCGGTGGCCAGAAGCCCGATCAACAGCGTGCCGATTAGCCCCCCGACCAAGTGGACGGCGACGACATCGAAGGAGTCGTCGTAGGCGAACCTGTACTTCAGCCCGACCGCCAGGGCGCAGACAACGCCGGCGATGGCGCCCAGAATCAGGGCGCCGATTGGACTGACCGCTGAGCCGGACGGCGTGATCGCGACCGCACCGGCCACGATGCCGGAAGCGGCCCCCAGGCTCGTGGCGTGACCGTCACGGATCTTCTCCAGCAGCAGCCATCCGAGTGCTGCCGCGCACGTGGCGCCGAATGTGTTGACGAATACGACAGCGGCGGTGTTGCCAGCTGACAGCGCCGAACCGGCATTGAAGCCAAACCAGCCGAACCACAGCAACCCGGCGCCCAGCATCACCAGAGTCATGTTGTGCGGCCTCATCGGAGTCTTCGGCCAGCCGAGCCGTCGCCCGAGAACGAACGCGAGCCCCAGTGCCGACGCACCCGAGGCGATCTCAACGACCGTGCCCCCGGCGAAGTCGATTACCGGCACTCCGTTCAGCGGGCCGCGGCCTTCGAGCATCCAGCCGCCGGATCCCCAGACCCAGTGCGCGACGGGGAAGTACACGACCGTCGCCCAGATCGCGGCGAACACGAGCCACACGCCGAACTTGGCACGGTCGGCGATGGCCCCGGCGATCAAGGCGGCCGTTACCGCCACGAACATCGCCTGGAACGCCACGAAAGCCATCACCGGGTACGTGGCTGTGGGGTCGTCCGCCATCAGCCCCTCCAGGCCGAAGAACTCCAGCGGGTTCGCGATGAGCCCCAGCCCGGTGTCGGTGCCGAACGTCATCGAGTAGCCGTACAAGATCCACACGATCCCGATCACGCATAGCGCGCCGAAGACCATCATGATCATGTTCAGCGAGCTCTTGACTCTCGTCATGCCGCCGTAGAACAGGGCCAAGCCCGGCAGCATGAGCATCACCAGGGCGGCGCTGACAAGGATCCAGGCGGTATCGCCTGAGTTGAGTACCGATTCAGGCATCTACTCGCTCTTCCCTTGATATCCAGGGCTGACCCCAAGGAACAAGGAGAGACTCCACCCGCGGTGTTTCGGCGCGCGTCGATGTCTGTTTCGATTCCGTGACGGAATCCCCCGGTTCGTTACGCGCGTGTTTCGGGCAGCGCAAGCGGCGGGAGGGTCAACCTCTCGGCGCCCTCCCGCCTACCCGCCGCCCCTACAAGGCGTCCGGTCCACGCTCCCCGGTGCGGACCCGCACGACGGCGTCGACGGGAGTTATCCACACCTTGCCGTCCCCTATCCGCCCGGTCTGGGCGCTGGCGACGATGACGTCCGCGACATCGCTGGCGTCTTCGTCGTCCACGAGGACCTCGATGCGGATCTTCGGAACCAGGTCCACCGTGTACTCCGCCCCCCGGTACACCTCGGTGTGACCCTTCTGCCGCCCGTACCCACTGGCCTCCGAAACGGTCAGGCCATGGACACCATGGTCCCGTAGCGCTGCCTTGACCTCGTCCAGCTTGAACGGCTTGATTACCGCAGTGACGAGTTTCATGCCGACCCCTCCCTCTTGGCTGACCTTGCTGCCGCAGCTGACCCGACCCCGGCGAATCTGCCGCCGGCCCCACTCTCGGTGAGCTCGTAGGCCCCCTCCGCGTGGATGATTCGATCGATACCGGCGATCTCATCGTCTTCGCTGACCCGGAAGCCCGTCGTCACTGCGATCAACTTCCCGATGATCAACGCCAGCACCAGCGAATAGAACATCACCGCGAAAGCCGCTATAGCCTGGGACTTCAACTGCTCCGGCCCACCCCCGTAGAACAGGCCGTTCACCCCGGCCGGAGCGGCCTCGGTGGCCAAGAACCCGATCAGCAACGTGCCGACCAGACCGCCGACCAAGTGGACACCCACAACGTCCAACGAGTCGTCGTAGGCGAACCTGTACTTCAGCCCAACTGCCAGAGCACAAATCACACCAGCGAGCGCACCTAGGATCAGCGCCCCAGCAGGGCTTACCGCTGAGCAAGATGGCGTGATCGCCACCAAGCCAGCGACGATTCCGGACGCGGCACCCAGGCTCGTGGCGTGACCATCACGGACTTTCTCCACTAGCAGCCAGCCCAGGGCTGCGGCGCAGGTCGCGCCGAAGGTGTTCACGAACACAACGGCCGACGTGTTGCCCGCCGCCAGAGCGGAGCCGGCGTTGAAGCCGAACCATCCGAACCACAGCAACCCGGCGCCGATCATCACCAGCGTCATGTTGTGCGGCTTCATCGGTGTGTTGGGCCAGCCAAGTCGCCGTCCGAGCACAATCGCCAGCGCGAGTGCCGCCGCGCCCGCGTTGATGTGAACTGCCGTGCCTCCCGCGAAGTCGATCGCCGGCACGCCGTTGAGCGGTCCCAGTCCCTCGAAGATCCAGCCACCCGCACCCCAGACCCAGTGGGCTACTGGGAAGTACACGATCGTCGCCCAGATCGCTCCGAAGACCAGCCAGGCGCCGAACTTGGCACGGTCGGCGATGGCCCCGGCGATCAGGGCGACCGTGATGGCCGCGAACATCGCTTGGAAGGCGACGAAGGCCATGACCGGGTAGGTCGCCTCGGGATCGTCGGCCATCAGGCCATCCAGGCCGAACAGCTCCAACGGGCTGGCGATGAGTCCCGCTCCGGTGTCGGCCCCGAATGTCATCGAGTAGCCATAAAGGATCCAGATGACGCCGACGACGCACAGCGCCCCGAACACCATCATGATCATGTTCAGGGTGCTCTTCGCCCTGGTCATGCCGCCGTAGAACAGGGCCAAGCCCGGCAGCATAAGCAGCACCAAAGCGGCGCTTGTCAGTATCCAGGCGGTATCACCTGAGTTCAGCGCTGATTCAGGCATCGACTCACTCTCCCCTCATTCCATCCGGGGCCGATCCCCAGGCACAACGAGAGACTCCCCCGGCGGTGTTTCGACTAGAGCCCGCGTCTGTTTCGGTTCCGAAACAGAAACCTGCTGCGCGTTACTTTCGTGTTTCGGCAAGCGAGCGGCCGCCCGAAACGCTCTGACTCCACCCCACGCGAGGGCTCTACAGCGTCTTTCCAGAGCCCTCGGAGACCAGCTCCTCGAGTTCCTCTGGGAACTGAGGACGACCCAGGTAGAAGCCCTGGACGAACCTGCACCCGAGCCGGTCGAGCTCGTTGAGCTGCTCGAGTGTGTCGACACCCTCCGCGACGCTCTTGAGGTCCAGCGCGTCGGCGATGGCGATGATGCTGCGCACGAGGCTGTTGTCTGACTCGCTGGACATCCTTGACACGAAGGACCGGTCGATCTTGAGAGTGGTCACCGGGAACCTCTGCAGATACGCCAGCGAGGAGAACCCAGTCCCGAAATCGTCGATAGCGATGCCGACACCAATCTTGCGAAGCTTGGCCAGGACTCTCTCGACTATCTGCGCTTCGGCCATGACGGATTCGGTGAGCTCGAGCGTCAGCAGTGACGCCGACAGCCCGGTCGATTTCAGCGCCGTGCGGACTCTTCGCGCGAAACCGTCACGGGCGAACTCGACAGCCGACACATTCACGTTCATGGTCAGTCGATGTTCGCTACTTCCATTCCAGGCGACCGCCTGGACGCACGCCTGCTCAAGTACCCAGCGGTCAAGCTCGACTATGTCGCCGCTGGCTTCCGCGACAGGGATGAACTCCTCCGGTGACACCTGTCCCCTGGTGGGATGCTCCCACCGGAGCAGAGCCTCGAACCCACACAGGCGATGATCGCCGCCCGCGCGGAAGATGGGCTGATACGCGACACGCATCTGCGAGGAAGCCAGGGCTTCGGCCAGCGAAACCTTCAAGGCCAGACGATCGGCTGCGACATCTCGGAGGTGCCCGTCGAACAGCACGACCTGGCCGCCACCTCGGCCCTTGGCGCTGTACCTGGCGAGGTCGGCGTTGCGCAGAAGCGACTCGGCGGAACTTCCAGGCGTAGCCATGCCAACCCCGATGCTGACGGACACGCGAAGCGTGATCCCCTGCAACTTCGCCGGGACCCTCAGAACCTCGCTGACACGGTTCGCGAAGTCGACCACGGAGGACTCCGAGCCCGCTTCGTCAAGCAGAATCGCGAACTCGTCGCCGCCAAGTCGCGCGATGGAGTCCGTGGAGTGCAGGAAGGTGCGCAGCCTGCGGGCGACGTGTTGCAGCAGTTCGTCACCTGCCATGCGACCCAGTCCGTCGTTCACCGCCTTGAAGTCGTCGAGATCGATGTACAGGACCGCGACTCCGGCCTCCGGGTGAGCGTCGAGCTTGCGCAGGGCTGTGCCCAACCGGTCCATGAACAAGGCGCGGTTGGCTAGCCCGGTCAGGCTGTCGTACAGTGCCTTCTTCTCAAGTTGATCTTCCAACGAGTGCCGAACCGTGACGTCGCGCAAGGTCACCACGCAAGCTGCGACAGTCTGGTCGTCAAGCAGGTTGGAAGCCGTGCCTTCAACAATGCGATCCTCCCCCGAAGGCGACTGGATCCGCCCCTCGAGAGGAATGACGCACCCAACCGGCATCGTGGCCAGATCGGTCAGCTGCTGGTTCAGGCCAACTCGGTCAGCTTCGACGAAGAGGGTAGAAAGCGGAGACCCGACGTCTGACTCGGGATCGACCCCAGCCAAGTTCCCCACAGACGGGCTCGCGTAGATGATGCTCAGGTCATCATCGATAAGAACGATGCTGTCGGCGGAGTGGTGGATCACCGACGAAAGTCGTTCCTCGGCCAGGTGCTGCTCCACAACATGGGCGCGGCCTACGAGCCACCACATCCGGGCCACTACCAAGGCCATCACCGCCGCCAGAATCAGCACAGTGGCGACGGCAGTGTGCACCTGAACGCCGCGCAGACTCGCCAGGTTCACCAGGAGCACGACCAGCGGCACCAGAACCGCCACCAGCACCGCGAGGAGCCGCATCCGGCCGGGTCTGGGTTTCGCCATCGGTACAGCGGGCTGCGGACGACACGCCGCCGCAGCCGCGAGAGACAAGTACCCCAAGATCCACGCCAGGTCGAGGATGGATCCCTCTTCGTACTCGGAGTTGATCTCCAGCCAGGCATACGCGAAGTCCGCGATCAGGGTGAAGACCAACCCGCCGCAGAACAGAATGGTGGCCCAACCTCGGGCAGCCTGCGCGACGAGTAGCCACATGACCGTCCCGATGATGACCAAGTCGGCGAGCGGATACGCGACCAGAATCGCCTTCTCTGACGCGGGGATCATCGTGTCGCTCGCATACGGCTCGATCAGGACCAGGTACAAGGCGGCTCCGGCGCTGAGCGTCACGATCGCGGCGTCCAGTCCCGCCGAGGGGTCGGGCTCCCGCCGACGCCGCGCGGCCAGTATCAGGGCCGCGATGGCAAGGGGTATGTACCCAGCGAGATACAGGCCATCGGCGATCGACGGGAACGGATCCTCGTCGTTGGCCGTCATCCATGACCAGAGCAGCTCACCGTCTAGGAACGCTGCGATCGAAAGGCTGATGAAGAACGCGATCTGCCGATCGGTTCCCCTCCAACGGATGACGCCAGACGCCGCGACGCCGAGAGCGATCGCGACCGGCCCGTTGTAGAGCAGCATCGACGACCACGGTGTTTGGGGCAAAATGACATAGGCCGTGCCGCCGAGCAATCCCAAGCCCAAGAAAGCCGCTGCGACCGGGCCCAGTGGGGGCAGTCGGACTCTTGACGCGCCGGGGATTTCGGGCGGCTTCATGCCGTGACCGTACAGCCGCCAGGACCGTCGCGCCTCGTCCTTGAGGCAGTTCGCTATCCGGACAGCAGTGCGTCGACGAACTCCTCCGGCTCGAAAGGGGCCAGGTCATCTGGGCCCTCGCCCAGCCCAACGAGCTTCACGGGAACTCCGAGTTCGCGCTGAACGGCGATGACAATCCCGCCCTTGGCCGTGCCGTCGAGCTTCGTCAGGACGATTCCGGTGATATCGACTACTTCGGCGAATACCCGCGCCTGGGCCAGGCCGTTCTGGCCGGTTGTCGCGTCCAGGACCAGCAGGACCTCCGACACCGGGGCCTTCTTCTCGATCACGCGCTTGACCTTGCCCAGCTCGTCCATCAGACCGACTTTCGTGTGGAGCCGACCAGCTGTGTCGACGACCACGACGTCGGCTTCCATCTCCAGACCGGCTGCGACTGCCTCAAACGCCACAGAGGCCGGGTCGGCGCCAGCGAGTGCATGCACGACAGGGACACCAACGCGCGAGCCCCACGTCTGGAGCTGTTCAGTCGCGGCAGCTCGAAACGTGTCCGCCGCGGCAAGAATGACGTCACGGTCCTCGGCTACCAGGAGCCGGGCGAGCTTGCCCGTTGTCGTCGTCTTGCCGGTTCCGTTGACGCCCACGACCAGCACGACAGCGGGGCGACCCTCAGTTCGCATCGTCATCAGGCACCGGTCCAGCCCCGGATCCACTTCGGCGATCAACTCCTGACGGAACACTTCCTTCAACCGGCTCGGGTCCGCGATCCCTTCCACACGTACACGCGTGCGCAGTCGGCCGACCAGTTCCGCAGTCCCGGCTACTCCGACATCAGACGCGAGAAGGGTGTCCTCTATGTCCTGCCAGGCGTCGTCGTCGAGGTTCTCCCGTGACAAAAGAGCAAGCAGCCCCCGGCCCAGTGTGTTGTTGGATCGTGCCAACCGTGCACGCAACCGGCCCATTCGCCCGAGCGCCGACTCGGGGCGTTCCAACACGGGCAGAGTGGCGGCTGGTTCCGGCAACTCGGTAGCCGGTGGCACCTGGGGAGTAGCCGCTGGGATCGCTTCAGGTACGCGGTCACGCCTGCGGGCGGCAACAACGACGAACCCGACAATCACGATGACCAGCAGAGCGACGATGACGGGAATCAGGATGTTCACGCCGGGATTGTCCCACTCATGCGTCCGGCGTGGGTGGCATCCCGTCCCCGCGCAGTTGCGTTTCGGTTGCATCGTCGTCTCTGCGGGGGTTCACTGGTCGGTAGTTTCGCTGACAACCTGAGTCGAGGACGGAGCAACTGCGGGCACCTACCCCGAGCTCGCTGAACAGGTGCTGTGGGCGTCTGGAGGAGGAGCGAATGGGCGAGAGCCGAGCTAGGTTCTGGGCGCCACCCACGTGCCAGGCGATCTCATGGCCGCTTGCGGCGGTCCTGGGAGTGGCGTTGCTGACCCCGGTCACCGATGTCGCGCAAGCTGTGGCATCCGACAGTGGAGCAGGCTCGACGAGCGTCGATTCGCAACAGTCCCGGCCGGGAAGCACGAACTACTCCCAGGTGATCCGCAAGCTCAAAGCGGACATCCCCGCGTTGATGGACCAGAACAAGGTGGTCGGTCTGACGATCGCGCTCGTGGACGGTCAACGCGTCGTGTGGAAGAAGGGCTTCGGCTACGCGAACAAGGCGCGAAACAGGCGCGTCAACACCGGCACATTGTTCCCGATCGGTTCTGCGTCGAAGACCTTCACGGCGGCGGCGGTGATGCAACTCGTTGAACGTGGCTGGGTCAATCTGGATGACCCGCTGTCCAAGTACGTTCCCGGCTTCCGACTGAAGCCCCGCTACGCCGGCAACGTAATCACGGTGCGGTCGGTGTTGGACCACCACTCCGGAATCCCAGGAGACGTGTTCAACGGACTCTTCACTTCTCGGAAGCCCGATCCGGGCTTCCGGCCTTGGCTGCTGCGAGCCCTTCGCAAGACGTACCCCGAGCGAAGGGTCAACAAGGTGTGGGCGTACAGCAACAGCGGGTATGTACTGCTGCAGAACCTTGTCGAACACGTCAGCGGAATGAAGATCGAGCGGTACGCGCAGCGCCACTTGTTCGGACCCATGGGCATGAAGTCGTCGCACTTCGATCCGACCCGCGCTCCGGTGCGGCGGCTCACCCGCGGCTACATGGCCACACCCTCGCCGACAGGCCAGCCGATCGGAGCCAAAGTCCAGGCGAGGGACTACGTGAACGGGTGGACCGCGGGGTCGATCACTTCCTCGGCCACCGACATGTCCCGGTACATGCGCACGATGCTGGCCAAAGGCAAGGCCCTCCCCCTCCTCCCCCGCTTTGCGGGGGGACCCCCAGCCTCTTCGAGGCGGGCGGGGGTACCCCTCCCCCTTCCCGCCTCTTCGAGGCGGGTGGGGGTACCCCCAGGCGGGCGCGTGCTGCGCAGATCCACAGTGCGGCAGATGTGGACCCCGCAGACGCACACAACCTTGGACAACCATGCGAGAAACACATCCTTCGGGGTTGGCTCCTTCGGGCTTGGCTGGTTCTTAAGGAGCCCAAATATGGAATGGGCCGGCAAGTCCCGCAGCCACAACGGTGACACGGCACTCGCGCACTCATCCATGCGCTTGCTGCCTGACAGCGGCCTTGGGGTCTTTGTCTCGGTCAACACGAGTTCCACCGGTGGAATCAACGACTCCGTGGCGGACGAGGCGCTCTCGCTCGCATACACCGCCAAGACAGGGATCCCCGAGCCGCCACCGGCTCAGTTGCCAAACCCGCGGACCGCACGCTGGAGCCAGGCCGCACTGCGAAGGCACGCGGGACTGTACGCAGGCAGTCGGACCCTCGCCTCTATGACCGTCGCCGGTGGCAACTTGGTGTTCAACAACGGCGCGGCCCTCATCACCTACACCCCGACCCGTTCGGGCTGGTTCAAGCCGGACCAGGCGGGCGTTCCGCAGATCAGGTTCCGCAAGGTGGCTGGTCGGCGGCTGTTGCTTACTCGACTCCCCTCCGGCCCGGCGATCGTGCAAGGCCCTGTAGGCGAGCGGATCTCACCATCCAGCTTGCGCGGTCGATGGCGGCACAAGCTCGGCAACTACCGTGCCATGAACATCAACCCGCGCCAGACGCCCTTCACGGTGCCGAAGCGGATCACATTGGGCTCCGTCGCCGGCGTCCTGACACTGGTGACGGGCCTCGGGGTCGTACAGGCCCTCAAGCCGGTGTCTGGCAAGGTCGCCTTCACCGCTGGACTGGGCGCTTTTCTGGCCCGCGGCAAGGGGGATTCCGTCGTGTTCCGGAAGCGCCGCAGCCATCCACGCTCGTTCACCTACCTTGGAGTGCGCTACGTCCGCAGGGGTCCGGCGGCAGAATCGCTGTCCACACCACCGGCACCGATCCAATCCCCGGTGAACCCCGCCCCCCTTGATTGGTGGACGTCGGCGGATTCGTTGCTCTGAACGTCGCGGATTGCTAGCCCGGTAGCGTGCATCCTGGGTTGAACACGGGCAGCCGATGGGGATGAGGTGACCCGATGCCGCTCACGTTCGGTTCGCATCAGGCGGTAGTGCTACCGCTCAAGATGCTCAAGCCGCGCTGGTTCGACGGCACGGCACTGGTCATCGGATCCATGGCACCGGACCTGTTCTTCCTCACGCACGGAACCGCCTGGGCGGGCACAATTCGTGATGCTCGTGTTTCGGTTGGCATCGTCTTCTCTGCGGGGGCATACTGCTCGGTAGTTTCGCTGATGACCTGAGTCGAGGACGGTGCAACTGCGGGCACGTACCCCGAGCTCGCTGATCAAGTGCTGTGAGCGGGTGGAGGATGAGCGATGGGCGAGAGCCGGGCTAGGTTCTGGGCACCACCCGCGTCCAAGGCGATCGCATGGCCGCTTGCGGCGGTCCTGGGACTGGCGGTGCTGACCCCGGTCACCGATGTCGCGCAAGCTGTGGCATCCGACAGCGGAGCAGGCTCGACGAGCGTCGATTCACGACCGCAGCGGCGGGGACGCACGAACTACTCCCAGGTGATCCGCGAGCTCAAAGCGGACATCCCCGCGTTGATGGACCAGAACAAGGTGGTCGGTCTGACGATCGCGCTCGTGGACGGTCAGCGGGTCGTGTGGAAGAAGGGCTTCGGCTACGCGAACAAGGCCCGGGGAAGGCGCGTCAACACCGGCACATTGTTCCCAATCGGTTCTGTGTCGAAGACCTTCACTGCGGCGGCGGTGATGCAGCTCGTTGAACGGGGCTGGGTCAATCTGGACGACCCGCTGTCCAAGTACGTTCCCGGCTTCCGTCTGAAGCCCCGCTTCGCCGGCAACGTAATCACGGTGCGGTCGGTGTTGGACCACCACTCCGGAATCCCAGGAAACGTGTTCAACGGACTCATCACTTCTCGGAGGCCCGATCCGGGCTTCCGGCCCTGGCTGCTGCGCGCGCTCCGCAAGATGTACCCCGAGCGACGGGTCAACAAGGTGTGGTCGTACAGCAACAGCGCCTACGTGCTGCTGCAGAACCTTGTCGAACACGTCAGCGGGATGAAGTTCGAGCGCTACGCGCAGCGCCACTTGTTCGGACCCATGGGCATGAAGTCGTCCCACTTCGACCCGACCCGCGCTCCGGTGCGGCGGCTCACCCGCGGCTACTTGGCGACGTACTCGCCGGAAGGCCAGCCGATCGGAGCCAAAGTCCAGGCGAGGGAATACGTGAACGGGTGGAGCGCGGGGTCGATCACTTCCTCGGCCACCGACATGTCTCGGTACATGCGCACGATGCTGGCCAGAGGCAAGGCCCTCCCCCTTCCAGCCTCTTCGAGGCAGGTGGGGGTACCCCCAGGCGGGCGTGTGCTGCGCAGATCCACAGTGCGGCAGATGTGGACCCCCCAGACGCACACCACCTTGGACAATCAGGCGAAACACGAATCCTTCGGGCTTGGCTGGCACCTAAGGAGTCCCGATATGGAATGGGCGGGCAAGTCCCGAAGCCACGACGGTGCCACGGTATTCGCGTTCTCATCCATGCGATTGCTGCCTGACAGCGGCCTTGGGGTCTTCGTCTCGGTCAACACGAGTTCCACCGGTGGACTCAGCGCCTCCGTCTCGCACGAGGCTCTCTCACTCGCATACACCGCCAAGACAGGGATCCCCGAGCCGCCACCGGCTCAGTTGCCAAACCCGCGGACGGCAGCGTGGAGCCAGGCCGCGCTGCGAAGGCACGCGGGACTGTACGCAGGCGGTAACACCCTCACCTCGATGACCGTCGCCGGTGGCAACTTGGTGTCCAACAACGGCGCCGCCGTAATCACTTACACCCCGACCCGTTCGGGCTGGTTGAAGCCGGACCAGGCCGGCGTTCCGCAGATAAGGTTCCGCAAGGTGGCTGGCCGACGGCTGTTGCTTGCCCGACTCCCCTCCGGCCCGGCGATCATGAGAGGCCCTTTAGGTGAGCGGATCTCGCCATCCCGCTTGCGCGGACGATGGCGGCACAAGCTCGGCAACTACCGTGCCACGAACATCAACCCGCGCCAGACGCCCTTCATAGTGCCCGAGCGGGTAGCGCTGAGCTCAGTCGCCGGCGTCCTGACCCTGGTGACGGGCCTTGAGGGCCTGGGCGTACAGGCCCTCAAACCGGTGTCAGGCAAGGTCGCCTTCACCGCCGGACTGGGCTTTGGGCTAGCCCGCGGCAAGGGGGATTCCGTCGTTTTCCGCAAGCGCCGCGCCCGGCCACGCTCGTTCACCTACCTTGGAGTGCGCTACGTCCGCAGGGGTCCGGCGGCAGAATCGCTGTCCACGCCACCGGCCCCGACGCCATCCCCAGTGAACCCCGCCCCGCTTGATTGGTGGACGCCAGCGGATTCGTGGCTCTGAACGTCGCGGATTGCTAGCCCGGTAGCGTGCATCCTGGGCGGAACACGGGCAGCCGATGAGAACGAGGGGACCTGATGCCGCTCACGTTCGGTTCGCATCAGGCGGTGGTTCTGCCACTCAAGATGCTCAAGCCGCGCTGGTTCGACGGCACGGCGCTGGTAGTCGGATCCATGACGCCGGACCTGTTCTTCCTCACGCACGGAACCGCCTGGTATGTCGATGCCCACGCCGTTGGGCCACAGGTCCTGCTAGTCATCGCAGTCACGCTCGTTCTGACCTGGGTCACCAAGTCGTTCATCGCCGGCCCCCTCGGCGCCCAGTTGCCTAATGCGGGGGGTTTCCACCTGCGACTATCAGCGTCTCTCCCAGTGGCGCCTGCCCCGACAGGGCCTGGGTTGGCTAGTCCTGATCACCAGCGCTGTGCTTGGCTCGCTGTCTCACATCGCTTTCGACTCCTTCACTCATGGATTCGGGTGGGTGGTCCAGCGTTTCGCGGTGCTGAGACATCAAGTATTTGTTCTGCCGACGGCTTTCCAAGATCAGCCGATCTACGCATATGACGTCCTACAGGTCGCCGGCACCGTGGTCGGCACCATAGTCACCATCTGGTGCTTGTGGGAAATCGGCAGACGACGCATGGTCTGTTCCTGGTACCCGGACCGCCCGGCGCCAAAGTCGACGTCCTCCAGCCGCCGGGCCGTCAACGCCGGTGTGACTCTCGGACTCGCGCTCGGGCTGGGTCTGGCTGCGGCGACGATGCGGATTGGGGGCGGTCAGGACCTGTTGATCCGCGTCGCGGTGGTCACCTGGCTTGGGCTGCTGGTCGGCTGCTTGATTGCCAATCCGCACATGGAGGAGGAAGGACCTATTGATGCGCTGCCCAAGCCCGGTAGCGTCCCCCCCGATCAGACGTCAGGCTGATTCACATTGGGTTTGCCAGTTTCATTTGGCCCCACCTTGCCAGCTTGATTTGGCCCCACCCTTGACCTTCTAGTCCCTACCGTTCTCGGTGTCCGTGTGTAGACATCGTTGAAGGGGTTTGGGTGAAAGTGAGATCAAGAGTGGAGCTTTTCGAAGCTATCAGGCGTGGCCATCGTGATGGCATGGCGATTCGGGAATTGGCCGACAAGCATCGTGTTCACCGTCGTGCGGTGCGGCAGGCGATTTCTGATGCGGTCCCGGTGCCGCGGAAGATGC
>JAUYJT010000003.1 GCA_030700225.1 Candidatus Nanopelagicales bacterium
CAAGTGGCGGTTGTGGGTTACCGATGCGGCGTCGTCGACGGTGACGGCGACTGGTTCTCGAACGTATACCCCGGGTGCGGCGTTGGCTCGGTTGGTTCGGGCCCGCGAACCGTATTGCCGCCATCCTGGCTGCCGCCGCCACTCCCAGGCTTGCGATCTCGATCACGCCGTCCCATGGCCCAAGGGGGCAACCACCGCGCAGAATCTGGGGCCGTTGTGTCGGAGGCATCACCGCCAGAAGACCCACCACGGATGGGCCCTAGACCCAGGCCTCGACCCAGGCCCCGACCCTGACTCCAAGACAGGGCAAGACGGCAACGAGGCAGCGGCCGGGTGGACATGGCGCACACCAGCGGGCATCACCATCACCGACAAGCCCCCGCCGCTACTACTGGAGTAGCGCCACTACGGGAGTAGCCGGGGTGGGGGCCCGAAGCCGCGCCCCTCCCCCTTCCCGCTTCGCGGGCGGGGGGACCCCCACCCAAATCCGAAGAGCCGCTATGACACACATCACTGACCCCTCACCCGATCGGACCTCCAGCGGCAACCGGAAAGACCCGAAACACCGATGAAGCCTGGCTAGATGTCGGGTGCGACCGACTTGGGCACTGGCCCGGGGGAGGTGCGGATGACTTCGGTAGCGCGCAAAGCACTGGTGATCGTGACCTCGCTGGGAACGTTCGCAGCGCTGGCGATCGGGGTTCCCGCCGCGTCGGCATCCGTCCCGATGGCGGCGACACCGCAGGCAAGCTTGTCACAGGCCCAGGTCGATTCGGCAGCGTCCCGGACAGCCCCCTCGAAACTCAAGAAACGCCACGCGAAGAAGCGCGCCAAGAAGCAGCGCGCGCTAAGCAAGCGCCAACGGGCTGAGCTTCGACGGGCCCGCGCCAAGAAGACCTCGGCGCCCACTGCCTCCACATTCCCCCAGATGGGGGGACCCCTCCCCCTTCCCGCTTCGCGGGTGGGGGGACCCCCAGTGACCGGAGTGACGGTCTCATGGAAGGTGGACAACGAGTGGACATCGGGCTTCCAAGTCTCGGCGGAGATCGCCAACCACAGCGGCAAGCCGCTTGACCCGTGGACGGTCGACTTCGCTACAGCGAACACCATCTCGTCCATCTGGGACGCCACTTCATCCCAAATCACTGGAGGTTTCCGAGCCAAAGGGCCAAGCTGGGCTCCGAGTCTCCCTGACGGAGCCACGGCAAGATTCGGGCTAGTCGCCAACAAGGTCGAGGGAGCATCGCTGACGCCGAGCTCTTGCGCTGTCGCGGGAACGACCTGCACTGTCGTGGGCGCCACGCCCACGCCGACACCGACGCCGACACCGACACCGACCCCGACACCGACCCCAACCCCGACGCCGACCCCAACCCCGACGCCGACCCCCTCTCCAGCGCCTACCCAGCCGCCCCTGCCGGACGGCTTCGCTGTGGCCCCCTACGTCGACATGACGCTTTGGCCAACCGCGAACCTCGTCGCCGCCAAGGACGGTTCCGGGGTCGCCACCTACAGCCTCGCTTTCGTGGTTGACGGTGGCGGCTGCACCCCGAAGTGGGGAGGCATGATCGCCCCAGGAAGCGCAGACGCGGCCGGTATCGAAGACGCGATGACCGCCCTGCGAGACGCGGGCGGTGACTACATCATCAGTTTCGGCGGAGCCAACGGGTCCGAGCTAGCGACCACATGCCCCAGCGTCGAGTCGCTCAAGGCTGCCTACAAGTCCGTCATAGACCGTTACGCCGTCACCCGCGTTGACTTCGACGTCGAGGGCGGCGCCGTAGCGAACACTGCGGCGAGCACAAGACGTGGCAAGGCGCTTGGACAGCTCCAGTCCGAGATGGCTGCTTCTGGCAAGAACCTCGACGTGTCCTTGACTCTGCCCGTGCTGCCAACAGGTCTGACCCCCGACGGCATCAACACCGTCAACGCGACGAAGTCCGCTGGAGCCCGCGTTGACCTCGTCAACGTCATGGCCATGGACTACGGATCCTGGGCGGCCCCTAATCCGTCCGGCAAGATGGGCCAGTACGCGATCGACTCAGTCAACAACACTTCAGCTCAGCTGTCCGACTTGTGGCCAGATCTGACCGACGGCCAGCGGCTGGGCCACATCGGAGTGACACCGATGATCGGCCAGAACGACGTGGCGGCTGAGTTCTTCACGACCGCGGATGCCACTCAGGTTGGCCAGTGGGGCCGCGACAACTCGATTGGCATGGTCAGCTGGTGGTCAGTTGGACGCGACAAGCCTTGCGCGACCCCTGGCGGGAGCGCCAGCCCAAGCTGCAGCAGCGACCCCGCTCCCGCGTGGGCCTTTGCCCTGAGCTTCACCGGCGGCGAAGTCCCAACGCCAACGCCCACGCCAACGCCAACGCCGAGCCCCACGCCGAGCCC
This sequence comes from Candidatus Nanopelagicales bacterium, assembly GCA_030700225.1. Lineage (NCBI taxonomy): Bacteria > Bacillati > Actinomycetota > Actinomycetes > Candidatus Nanopelagicales > Candidatus Nanopelagicales bacterium. The sequence goes on from JAUYJT010000003.1 coordinate 2,398, forward strand.
GACCCCCACGCCCACAGCAGACGCCAGCATCAATCTGAGCCTTGAAGCCACCTCGGACTGGGGCTCGGGGCGGACGATGCAGGGCACGGTCAGGAACGATGGCCCGGCCACGACATCCTGGTCAGTCACCTTCGAATGGCCCATGTCGGCCAGCACGTGGAACGGCGACGCTACCTATGCCAACGGGAATCTGACAGTCGCGAATGCTTCATGGAACGGGAACGTGGCGCAGGGGAGTAGTACGACTTTCGGATTCAACGACGGCTCACCATCGTTGCCGACACCGTCCTCGTGCACCGCGACAGCCAGCGGGAGCGAGGTTCCGTGTTCCCTGAACGGCGAGACCCCCACACCGACCCCGACCCCGACGCCGACACCGACCCCGACCCCGACGCCGACCCCCACGCCGACGCCGACCCCCACCGAGTCCGGAAGCCCAGGCGAGCCAGCTCCTCCGGGCGGCATGAAGTCAGTGGCCTACTACACGGCTTGGTCCACCTACGGACGCGACTACCAGGTAGCTGACATCCCAGCCAAGCAGCTGACACACATCAACTACGCGTTCGCCAACATCGCCAATGGCGAGTGCGTCCTGGGCGACCCCTACGCCGATACCGACAAGGCCTTCCCCGGAGACTCCTGGGATACCGGCGCCAAACGAGGCAACTTCAATCAGTTGAACAAGCTGAAGGCGGCCAACCCCAACCTGCGCACTCTCATTTCTGTCGGCGGCTGGACTTGGTCCGGCAACTTCTCGGCGGCTGCGGCAACTGCCGCCTCACGGCACAAGTTCGCCACTTCGTGCGTCGCGTTCATGAAGCAGTGGGGATTCAACGGGATCGACATCGACTGGGAGTACCCCGTCGATGGAGGACTGACGCCGGGCATGGCAGCGGACAAGCACAACTACACGCTGCTCCTTCAGGCGCTTCGCGAGAAGCTGGACGCACAGAGCGCCGCCGACGGCTCAGGACACTACTTGCTGACCGTCGCGGCACCTGCGGGCCCCAGCAACATCGCCAACCAGGAGGTTCCCGGCGTCTCGGAAACCGTTGACTGGATCAACGTGATGACCTACGACTTCCACGGCAGCTGGGACAAGACAACCGGCCACAACGCACCACTGCACCCGGACGCGGCCGACCCAGGTCCGGCCGGGTTCGACGTCGCGAGCGCTGTGTCAGCTTGGCGTCAGGCCGGGGCTCCAGCCAGCAAGATTGTGGTCGGAGTGCCGTTCTACGGTCGCGGCTGGAGCGATGTGACCAGTGCCAACAACGGACTATTCCAGCCCGCTGCGGGTACGCCCACCGGAACCTGGGAGCCCGGCGTCTTCGACTACAAGGATCTGGCCGCGAACTACGTCGACAAGAACGGGTACGTGCGGTATTGGGACGAGACCGCCGACGTGCCGTACCTGTGGAACCCGGGCACTCGCACATTCATCTCCTACGACGACCCGCAGTCGATCGCGAGGAAGGCGAAGTTCATCAAGGCGAATGGACTGGCGGGGGCGATGTTCTGGGAGATGTCATCAGACACCAGCGACGAGGCACTGCTGGACGCTCTGAACGAGAACATGGGCTGATCCTGGGGAAGACCGCAGGCAGGTCCTTGACACTGGCACCGGTCCAGTCGACCCGTAGACGTGATCCTCGAGATCGCGACGAGTCAGACAGTGTCACGCCTCGCAGGCTCATCGGCCGTCAGTCGCACAGCGCGACGCACCCTAACTACCTGCGCGATCACGATCGTGAACACAGCTAGAACCACCACGAACAAAGTGATCACCAGCGTGGTGCCCACGGTCGCGAGCGGCTTTGGCGACGGCGGGACGTAGGACGAGACCGACTCCGGGATCTCGAGCGGAGTTTCCGCCGCAACCGCCTCCGCGTCGAGCGAGGCGTAGTACTCGGCGTAGATCGTCACTTGTCCAGACTCAGTCGCGACGTAGGTCACCTCGGCGCTGCCATCCGGACCTGTCGTGATCTCCCCGAGTGGAACTCGGTTGTCGCCCGGAGCGAACATGGGCGTGCTCTGGTAGAAGCTCACCGGCGCATCCACAACCGGCTTGCCGCCTGCGGTGAGGGTCACTTTCGCGGTCACGTCTGCTCCGGAGGCAGTCGCCGTCAAAGACATGGTCGCGGGCCGAGAGTCAGCCTGGGCACGCGCCGGTTGAGCGGTACCGATTCCGATCGCACCGAGCGCTGCGACCACGAGGATCGCGGCGCCAACGCTGCCGACCACTTTCCCACGTGAGACCTTGCTCCGCGTCGGGCCGACGACAATCGGCGTGATCGGCTTCCCAGACACTTCGGCGATTTCGTCGATCGCGAGCAGGGGGAAGACACGGAAAAGCAACATCAGCAGGAGCGGGATCGCGGCGGCACCGGCGAGCGTGATGGCGATAGACACCCATGTGAAACTGAAGAAGTCGCCGAAGGAACCCGACAGGCGGTCGTACCCAGCTGTCTCAACAACCATGATCACTCGCTTTATCCACATGGCTATGACCACGAGGACGGCAGCTATCACGATTCCCCAGATGTTCCGGGTCCACGGCAGGGCCACGACAACGATCGGCACAATGACACCGGCGACCAAGAAGAGCCAGAACCACACGGCCACGTCTCCCGCGAGCATCGCGTAGATCACATCGGCCGGTCCGTTCTCGCCAACGTACGCACTTGGGAGCAGATCGCCGAACGTCAGGTAGAGGTACACCGCGCCGAGGGCGGCCATGAGGAACCCGAGGCGGACGAAGTGCTTCTCCGTGATGAAGGCCTCGAGGTGGTAGCCGCGCCTGAAGCCGGCAATCACCAGAATCGCGAGGGCAACCCCCGAGTAGAGCGCAGCGACAACGAAATACGGCGCCCAGATGCTCTCGTGCCATCCCGCCCGGCTGACGAGGGCGAACGCCCACCCTAGGACCGAGTGCACAGAGACGGCTAGGGGGATGATGATGATCGCAATCACGAGAGTGGCCGAGCGCAGCACGCTGCGCTGGTGCTCCGAGCCGCGCCAGTTGCCTGAAATGAGCCGGTACACGAATGTTCGCCCGCGCCCCAACTCATCAGGATGGGCCCCTCGCAGGATGGCGGTGTCGGGCACGAGAGGCAGCAGGAAGAACACGATCGTCGCGAATGTATAGGTGAAGATCGCGACCATGTCCCAGAAGACAGGCGAGGTGAAGTTCGGGTGAGTAACCATTCCGAGGATCCGATCTGGCCGACCCAGGTGGGGAATGATGAACGCCGCGCCGATGAGCACGGTGATCAAGGCCATACCTTCGGACATTCTTGACAGCGGTGCGCGCCAGTTCGCGCCGGTCAGGAGCAAGATCGCCGACACCACGGCGCCGCCGTAGCTAACCCCTATGAAAGACACCACGTTGGCGATGTAGATGGCCCAGAACGAGCGGTCTGAGTACCCAGCGACCCCCATGCCCTGCTGGAGCTGAACGATCCACGCGAAAAGACCGAACGCCACGATCGCGGCCAGGATCGCGATGGCGATCCAGAACTTCCTACTCGCCTCGCGTATCGGCCGCATCGCGGCTTCGACGGTATCGGGATCCGAGACGGTCACCGGGGACGCGTCAGTTTGGCTGCTCACTTCACACCTTCCAGCGGTCCACCAAGCGGCTGGCCATTGCCGAGGATGTAGTAGGTCCTGGGACTGGTTCCTAGCTCCTCCTTGAAGCGCACGGCATTGTTGTCATGTAGGAACGTCGACAGCCTTTCCGTCGAAGCGCCGTTGACGGCAGCATCCGTGATCAGGTCACCTATGTAGTGCACATGGTTGGGGCAAGCATCGACGCAGGCAGGCAGCTGCTTGCTGTAGGGGATTAGGTCCGCGCACAGGACGCACTTGCCGACGGTCCCTATCTGGTTCGCCGGGAACTCTGGCGTGTTGGGTGACGGGGTCGGCATCCGGTTGGTCGGCGCGGGGGCACTCCAGTTGAAGTAGCGGGCCTCGTAAGGGCAGGCGGCCATGCATGCCCGTGAGCCGATGCAGATTTCCTGATCCACCAGCACGACACCCTGTGGAGTGTGGAAGTTGGCGCCCACGGGACAGACATCGAGACAGGGAGGGTTCTCGCACATCTGGCAGGGCACCGGCATGAAGAACTCCTCGCCGGCATCGTCCTTCCAAGAAAGGACTCGCATCCAAGTCTGATTCGGCGGCAGGCCGTGCCTCATCTGGCAGGAGCTGACGCACTTGCGTTCACCGGTGCACTTCCTCAGGTCGACCACTCGGCACCACTGATGCTCCTTGGCGGGATCCGCAATGACTTCGACCGCTTGCGCCTCATCTCTGTACGAGACCAGACCGAGGGAGCCACTCGCGGCCGCTACGCCCACGGCCCCGAGGGTCAGCAGCAAGTCGCGCCGGGCGACGGCGCCCACTTCTGCCGAGCTGCCATCCACCGGATTCGGCCTCGCATCGTGCTTCTTCCGCCTGAGCATTGCGACCACTCCATCCCAACTTGACCGTTCCCGCGTTGCGGTACCCCTACTTGGTGACGGTGATCGTGGCCGACATCTTCTCCATGCCAGGTGCGGAGTCGGTCAGCGTGTACGTGCCCGCCACAGTCGGGATCAAGAAGAGGCTTGTCGTTACGCCAGCCTCGACGTCAGCGGGACGCGCCATCACACCAGTGTTGTAACCGTCGGCGGCTGCGACCTTCCACAGAGCCGCCGTCTTCAGGAAGTCCTCGCACTCATAGACGTGCATGACGCTGCCCTTGTTAGTGAACGTAAGCGTCACCGGCACGCCAACCTTGAGCACGGCGTTCTTTGGCTTGTAAATGCCAGTGCCGTCTTTGCCGTTCTGGTCGTCCATGGTGATGGTGACCGCTTTGGCCTTGGCATCCCAGGTCGGGATGGCTTTGGCGATCATGTCCGCAGCGCCCGCCGGCACTCCCACGGAGCTCAGCTTCTCAACGACTGGCGCAGGGGCGGTGGGAACCGATCCGGTGACCGTAACCTGCCCGGACAGGCCCTCAACCGGGATGCCCCCGGCTACCCCTTCAAGCGGGTACGTCCCGGGGAACACCGGAACCAAGTAGAGCGACACGGTCTTGCCCGCGTTCGCGTACACGTCCGTGAACTGATGCAGCTTGATCTCAGCTCCCGATTCCGTCTTCCGTACCGCGACGGACCGGAACCAGTCGGGTGCTGACACGCCCTGAGCGGCAGCGCCGTTGTTCGTTATCTCGATCACGTACGGCTCACCGGCCACGAGTTCTAGGGAACCCGGCGTCATCGCCGACGCGCCCAAGTCCAGGCTCACCGTTTGGGCGGTATCCCAGTTCGCGGCCTCCTTGTAGTCGCCAGCGTTTGTGACCCACTCATCGGCCGCCAGACCCGCTGCGGGTGCAGAACCGCCGCTGGTGCTTGGTGCGCTTGAGCCACCACTGCTGCTACAGGCGCCCAGTGCGAAGAGCGCCAAACTGGCGGCTGCGATCACCCCAACTCTGACGCGGCTTCGACTCCTGCCCTGCCTCGGGCCGATCAAACTAGTCATGTCTTCCTCCATCGAGCTAAGCCCCCTCTTGGCTTCGCCGGCCTCATTGGTTCGTGCGACTCGATCAGTCGCCTCGCTGGTGCCGACACCGTCCAGGATCGACTGCCGGAGCCCGCGCGCGCATCGGTGCGGACCGCACGGCCCACCCGTGAAACCACCTAGTCCATCTAGGCGGGAGCACCTAGGCCTCGGGGAGTCGCCGTTCAGGACGTAGGGGAAGCTGCAATTCCCGGCGTAGAGTTGACCAGTCGGAGTCACTGCCGCAGGGAGACCACTCATGGATGAACCTGAGGATCAGAACGGTGGCATCCGAGTACTCATCGTCGATGACCATCCACTATTCCGCGCGGGCATCCGGGAACGCCTCCACACCGATGACGACAGCATCGTGGTGGTAGGTGAAGCTCACGACGGCGCGCAGGCCCGCGAGCTGGTCAGCTCATTGACCCCGAACGTCGTGCTAATGGACATCGCGATGCAGGGAATGAACGGGATCGAAGCGACTCGGCTCATCCACTCTGAATTCCCCGAGGTCGGGATCATCATCCTGTCCGTCTACGACGATACGCAGTATGTCCGCAAGGCCATTGAGGCCGGGGCCAGCGGCTACCTGCTCAAGACGGTCGAGCCGATCGAACTCAAGGAATCGATCAAGCGCGTAGCCCACGGCGAATCCGCCTTGTCCGGCTCGGTCGCGCGCGCGCTGCTCACTCGGCTTTCGGACCCCTCCGCCGAGTCTGGCCAGCTAAGCGTCCGCGAACTCCAGGTGCTCCAGCTCGCGGCGAATGGCGCGTCGAACAGGACCATCGGACAGGAGCTGTTCCTGAGCACCCGGACAGTCGAAGCGCACATGCGCAACATCTTCGACAAGCTCGGTGTCTCATCGCGCATGCAGGCAGTGACAGAGGCCGTGCGCCACCAATGGATCCGGCTGCCGGATGCAGACTGAACCTGATCCGGCCCAGGCTCCGGGATTCCTGTGGGCCGTGAGCGAGAGGGCCAATCGCGGAGGAGTTCCTGTCCGGGATCCGCGTTTCTGGGTCACGCAGGCACTCGTCCTGGCGATCGTCACCGGGCACCTCTTTTTCGAGCGAGTGCAGGTGCTGGTCGGGGAATCCGAGTTGTACCTGCTATCCGTTTCAGTGATCCTGATCCCCGTCGTCTATGCGGCGCTGAGCTTCGGTCTGCGGGGTGCCCTGCCAACGACACTGTGGGCACTCGCTCTGTCCATGCCGGAGATCATCCTCCACCAATGGACAACGCGCGTGGGCATCCTGGCCGAATTCGGCATCGTGCTGGCGATCGCCGTCATCGTGGCCCAGCGCGTGGATCGGGAGAAAGCTGCCACGCGGGAGGCCGAGCAGGCGAACCGCCGGTTGGCACGACTGAATGCGTCGGCGGCTGCGGTGGCGGACTCCCTCGACTTGGACCGGGTCCTCAGCGGCACCTTGCGGGCGAAGCTCGATCCAGGGAAGCGGCAAGTCGCCTGGATCCGCGTCCTTCCTGGCCTGCACGGCCCCTGCCTGACGGTCATCGACGCCCGGAAGGTGACCCCACCCGCGGAGCTGACAACCTCGCAGGAATTCCTGACGACCGCAGCTTGCTCGGCCGGGAGCTTCCAGCGCGACGATCCTGGTGGAATCGCGCCTCACACGATCGTCGCCGCTCTGAAGTCCGAGGGTCAGACTGTGGGCGCCATCGGCGTCACTCAACCGGACGAGGCACTCTCTGAGGACGAGTGCCAAGTCCACATGACTATCGCGAACCAGCTGGGCGTGGCCCTGAACAACATCCGCAACCACGCCAGCACCCGTGAGGCACTAGCAGCTCTGTCCCGGGCCAAGGAGAACCTGGAGATCTACATCGCGCTCGCAACCGAGGCCCAGGAGGAAGAGCGCAGGCGACTGTCCCGCGAACTCCATGACGACATCCTCCAATCCCTTGTCGTGGCCAAATCCAATATCGCGTCGGTGACCACCGACGATCTGCCCCAGGTTGAGCACGCCCGTCTGGTCGACGTCCAAGGAATCCTGTCGGGCGCCGTTGACAACCTCCGGCGCTACTGCAGGGGTCTACGCCCCTCTCTGCTCGACGATCTTGGGCTCGTCGACGCCGTTGACTGGCTAGTCGGCGACCTGATGACCCGAGCGAATCTCACCGTTGACCTGACGATCCAGGGCACGCCGCAGCGTTTGGGCAGCCGCGACGAACTGCTGATATTCCGGGTCATCCAGGAAGCCCTCCACAATGTGGAGCGTCATGCGCAGGCAACGCATGCCCACGTGGAGCTGTCCTTCTCAGATGGCACCCTCGTGGTCGTTGTTGAGGACGACGGTAGGGGGATGGCGACGAATGGCCAGTCAGGCGGGCAACCCTCCGACACGGGCCTGGGCCTGCGGGGAATGGAAGAGCGAGCCAAACTCCTCGACGCCTCACTCAGGGTCGAGAGCCATTTGGGCCAGGGCACGACGCTCACTCTCGACGTGCCCATCCCTCCGGCCCGCGAGCCAACCGACCAGAAATGAACGCGAACTGATGAGTCGGCCGTCCCGAGGCCGACGACATGCCACGAATGACGCGACGGGGTCGATCACCGGGGACCGCGTACTCCACCAGCCGGCGGCAGCACTGCGATACTCGCGACGTGACTGCCATCAGCCTCGGACCGGGGACGACCATCGCGATCACAGGCGCCAGCGGGTTGATCGGGTCGGCACTGTCTGCCTCCCTGGCCGACGATGGCGTCCGCGTGATCCGAATGGTGCGACGCGGACGCGAGTCACGCGAGTCGGCACTTGCGGACACGATCGCCTGGGATCCGGGGCGCGAGTGGGTTGACTGCGACGCCTTCGAAGCAGCCGAGGTCACTGGAGTCGTCCACCTGGCTGGCGCTGGCGTGGGCGATCGGCGGTGGACTGCGGCCTACCAGCGCACGATCCTCGACTCGCGAGTCCAGGGCACCCGCGCTATTGCGTCGGCGGTCGCCAAGATGGACCCGCAGCCAGCGCTGGTCTCTGGGTCAGCCATCGGCTACTACGGCGACACCGGCAACCGCTCGGTGGACGAGTCCGGCGCGTGCGGGACCACGTTCCTAGCCAACGTGGTGCGTCAATGGGAAGAGGCGACTGCTGCCGCCCGGCAAGCCGGCGCTCGCGTTGTGTGCGCGCGGACCGGCCTAGTTGTGAGCGCGCGCGGAGGGGCATTCGCACGCCTGATCAAGCTGACCCGCATGGGGCTCGGGGGCCGAGTCGGAAGTGGCAACCAGCTGTGGTCGTTCATCGCCTTGGCGGACGAAGTCGCGGCGCTGCGCTGGAGCCTTGAACGTGACGTGGAAGGGCCGATCAACCTGGTCGCGCCGCACCCCGTTCCCAACCGGAAGATCATGCGCGAGATGGGCCGCGTCCTGCACCGGCCGAGCATCGTGCCTGCCCCCGCCGCAGCACTACGAATCGCAGTCGGCAAGTTCGCAGGCGAGATCTTGGCCAGCCAGGGGGTGTTGCCAGGCCGATTGAGTCAGGGCGGGTTCACTTGGCAGGCGCCAACATTCGGCGCCGCCTTGGAGTTGGAGCTGGGAGTTGGCTCATAGGCCAACGTAGCCCCGTGCGCTTTCGCGTCGCGTCAGGCACCGCACCTGACCTAACCTGAGCCCGATGAAAGGGTTCTCCCGTCAGGACTTCGGCTCACACTTCACGTGGGGATGCGCGACGGCCGCCTACCAGATCGAAGGGTCGCCGGAAGCTGACGGCAAAGGCCCGTCGATATGGGACACGTTCGTACACAAGCGGAACCTCATGGGCCGCAGTCCGATCAAGGACCGAACCACAGCGGACCTCGCCACCGACTCCTACCGCCGCTACCCAGAAGACGTCGCGCTGATCAAATCCTTGGGCTTCGACGCGTACCGATTCTCCGTCTCCTGGCCCAGGATCTTCCCGCGTGGATCAGGACCGTTGAATCAAGCCGGAATCGACCACTACGACAAGGTCGTCGACACTTGCCTGGAAGCTGGCATCGAACCGTGGGTGACCCTGTACCACTGGGATCTGCCACAGGCGCTCGAAGATCGCGGGGGCTGGACGAACCGGGACATCGTGAACTGGTTCGCCGACTACATCGCCGCCGTGACCTCAGCGCTCAGTGATCGCGTCACCAACTGGATGGTCTTCAACGAGACCCTGAGCTTCACGCTGCTCGGATACCTGCTCGGGGTTCACGCCCCCGGAAGGCGTGGGCTCGGGTCGTTCCTCGCAGCGGTACATCACGTCAACCTCGCCACGGCCCGCGGCGCGAGAGCTCTTCGCGCCCACGCTTCGCAGACACCCAACGTCGGTACGACATGCTATTTGTCACCCGTACTCGCTAGCGGTCCTGGACGACTGGCGAATCAAGCGGAACGCTCCGCCGACGCGCTGTTCAACCGCACCTTCATAGAACCGAATCTCGGATTGGGCTACCCGGTCACCGACGCTCCGATCCTGAAGGGCATCCGCAAGTTCATCCGCGACGGAGACCTACAGGACTGCGCCGTCGATCTCGACTTCCTCGGAGTCCAGTACTACACGCGACTGAAAGCCCCCTGGCTGCCCATCCCGCGCCTGTGGACCCTGCCCCACTTCGGACACGACCGCAGCGTCGGTCTCACCTCGCTGGGATGGGAGATCCGGCCAGAGGGCCTGGGCATGGTGCTGGACAAGGTCTGGGCCTACGGCCGGTTCCCGAAGCTGATCGTCACTGAAGGCGGAGCGTCCTTCCCCGATGAGTTGAACTCAGGACGGGTCCGCGACCCTGCGCGCATCTCCTACTACAAGGCGCACCTTGCCCAGGTCCTCGCAGCGCAGCGGCGGGGCGTTGCGGTCGACGGGTACTTCTGCTGGTCCGCGCTGGACAACTTCGAGTGGACGGAAGGATTGCGCCCCAGGTTCGGCCTGACCTATGTCGACTACGCCACTCAGGAGCGTCACATCAAAGACTCCGGCTACTGGTTCTCTAGACTGCTGGGCGGCAAAGCGACCAGAGGTTGATCCTTCTCCGCGATCCCCGCCGTCAACGCCGCCGATCCGTACAAGATGACCGATTGCAGGTAGAGGACAAGCAGTACAGCGACGGGAGCGGCGAATGCGCCATACTGGGGCTTGGATACCGAGTAAGCCACAACTCCGTCCATTACGTACTGCAGGACCGCGATTCCGGCCCCGCCGACGGCCGCTCCGATCAGTCGAGGTTGGCGATCTGGCCGGATCCCACCCATGGTCCCGAGAATCACATACACGACGATCCCATCCAGGGCCACGGACACCAACGCCGTGAAAGCGACCACCGCACCGCGGGATACGGCACCATCGAACCCAATCGCGTTCATCACAGGTTGCGCGAACGACATGATGGCGACCGATAACACAAGCGAGATCGCGATTAGCGGCGCGATCAGTAGCGACCACCCGACCAACCTCACGCGGGCCAACACCATGTTTCGCCCGTCCTTGGCCGCACCGTAGATCTGGTGCAACGAAGCGCTCACCGCCACCATCGCCCCGCCGCTGGCATACGCCAGCGCGACCAGACCCAGGATCGACGTCGTCTGTCCCACCTTGCGCAGCTGTTCGGCGTCGATCCCGCCGACTCCGAGCACCCCAGGAAATTCCTGGCGCAGCGCCTCTTCGATGAACTTGGCCGCCTGATCGCTTCCTATAAGGGCCGTCAGCCCGAAGGCGAGCGCGGTCAACGCGAAGACAGCCAGGAACAGGTAGTACGCCGTACCCGCCGCCAGCAGAGACGCCCCCGACAAGGAGTAGCGCAGAAGGCCCCGATAGACGACCCCGGCTGTTCGGCTGCGATCTTCGACGACGCTCAGCGTCCGCACGACCGACTTGGGCGGAGGATCGATGGATTCCCCTGGGATTGGCGGCAGCGTCGTGACTGACATCTTCCAACCCTGGCGCACTTCCAAGGCCGCCGCTGCCCGACTCCTGCGACTTTCACCACCAGATATTGACCAACAATGCTCTTCCGCTTGAGACCCGCGTCACATGTTGCGATGCTGTGCGGGTGAACCAAGCGACCGCCTCCCAGGCTCCCCCCTCAGTCGTCCCAAGAGCAGGGCTGGATGACCTGATGGGCAGCCTGCGCCAAGACGGATACCAGCTCATTGGGCCAACGGTCCAAGGCAACGCGATCTGTGTAGCACCCATTGACTGCTTGGTGGACTTGCCCCGGGGATTGGGCGACTCCCAGGACAACGGGCAGTACAGGGTCCTCGAGCGGGACGACGGGGCGTACTTCGCCTTCGCCAATCCTGCCGGCGGCTGGAAGAAGTACCTGTTCCCGCCGCGCAGCGTGCTGTTTCGTTCCCACGTTGACGGCGACTCGGTAACGGTCGAAGACGTCGCAGATGAAATTCCCAAGCGAGCCTTCTTCGGAATCCGCGGGTGCGACCTGGCGGCAATCGGCGTACAGGACGCGGTGTTCATGGCAGACAGGACTACAGACCCCGCCTACGCGGCTAGACGCGAGGGCCTGTTCATAGTCGCCGCGAACTGCTCGGATCCCTCCGCGTCCTGCTTCTGCCCATCGATGGGAACCGGACCCGCCGTGCGTAGCGGAGCAGATCTAGTCATCACCGAGCTGGACCCAGCGGACCCCGACAGCCACAGGTTCCTGATCGACGCCCACACCGTGCGCGGGCAGTCTGTCTTGGCGCAACTGGGTGCGGGCCCCGCCACCCCAGAAGACATCGCCGCGGCAGACAGGGTCAACACGTCAGCGAACGAACGCATCGAGCGGCACATGGACACCGAAGGTCTGCCGCAGCTGCTGCGCGACTCGGCCAACCATCCACAGTGGAAGGACGTCGCCAAGCGGTGTCTTTCCTGCGGCAACTGCACCATGTCGTGCCCGACTTGCTTCTGCTCCGACATCGACGACGTACCGAACGCCGCGGAAGGTGTCAATGAGCGCGTTCGGGTCTGGAGTTCCTGCTTCCAGCTGAGCCACTCTTACATCCACGGAGGTTCGATCCGCCTCTCGCCAAAGTCCCGATACCGCCAGTGGATGACGCACAAACTATCCACTTGGTGGGACCAGTTCGACATGTCGGGCTGCGTGGGCTGCGGCAGATGTATCACGTGGTGCCCGGTCGGCATCGACATCACCGCGGAAGTGCGGGCGATTCGGGACGACCCTGCCGATCCGGTTGAGGAGAGAGCATAGACATGGAGTCGACACGAGAGCAGCTAGACCATCATCGCTTCTTCAAGAAGATGCCCGCGGAGCTTCTCGATAGGCTCGCGGACTGCGCCGAGAGGGTCTCGTTCGATGAAGACGAGGAGATCCTGACCGAGGGTTCTCCTGCCAACAGCTTCTACGCGGTCCTGTCGGGACGGGTCAGCGTTGGCCTACGCACTCCCAATCGGGGACTGGCGACGATCGAGACGCTCCACTCTGGCGACATCCTCGGCTGGTCATGGTTGATTCCCCCCTACCGGTGGAACTTCGATGCGATTGCCCTGGAACCTGTGGACGCTATCGAGTTCCACGCCGACCGGCTACGACCGTTCATGGACAGCGACCCGCAAGCAGCGCATGCCCTGATTCTTGGCATCGCCGCCGTGATGGAAGAGAGGCTCCAATCAGCAGGCATACGTCTCCTCGATCTCTATGGCGGCAACCATGACGCATCTAGCTGACACGCAGGAGCCCACGCGGGTGAAGCCGATGCAACCAGCGCTGTACCAACTGACGGAGCACGCGCGCGAGACCAAGAACTCCGTGACGATCACGCTGGCCCCGCTTGGTGACCCTGTGCCCCAAGGCATGCCCGGCCAGTTCAACATGCTGTGGGCGTGGGGGCTCGGTGAGATTCCAATCTCAATCAGCGCCGTACCGTCGCCGGACGTCATTGTCCACACGATCCGGGAAGTCGGTGCGGTCAGCCACGCTCTGTGCGCGGCCAAGCCCGGAACCGCGATCGGAGTCCGGGGGCCCTTCGGAAACACATGGCCAGTGGATGACGCCCGCGGTCACGATGTCGTCATCGTGGCCGGCGGTATCGGCATGGCGCCGCTTCGTCCCGTGATCCACGCGATCCTCGCTGATCGCTCGGCTTTCGGCGACGTGACACTGGTAGTCGGAGCCCGACACGCCAAGGACCTGCTGTTCCGTGGGGAGCTGGACGGCTGGTGGCGGAGCCAGAGCATCCGTGTACGCACCATAGTCGACGAATCGACTCCTGACTGGCGCGGAAACGTCGGCATCGTCACCCAGGAGCTTCGACGCGTAACCGTCGACCCCGAACGCACAGTCGCGATGGTGTGCGGGCCCGAGATCATGATGCGGTTCGTGGCCAACCACTTGATCGACGAGGGTGTTGACCCCGAGAGGATCGCGGTGTCGATGGAGCGCAACATGCAGTGCGGGATCGGGCAGTGCGGCCACTGTCAACTGGCGGGCGACTTCGTCTGCACGGACGGTCCTGTGTACACCTGGCAGTCAGCTCTACCGTTGATGGAAGTGCGTGAGCTATGAGCGCAAGGAAACCCAGAGTCGCCATTTGGAAGTTCGCGTCCTGTGACGGATGTCAGCTGACACTGCTGGACTGTGAGGACGAGTTGCTGGCCGTCGCCGGCGCGGTGGAGTTCGCCTACTTCCTCGAAGCGACTAGCACCGTTTCGGGCGGACCGTACGATCTGTCGATCGTTGAAGGGTCCGTGACAACGGAGTCCGACGCCGAGCGGATCCAGGGAATCAGGGAACAGTCGGCGGCCCTGATTTCGATCGGTGCTTGCGCGACCAGCGGCGGCATCCAGGCCCTGCGGAATTTCGCGGACGTCAAAGAGTACATCCCGATGGTCTACGCCCACCCGGAGTACATCAGCACCCTGGACACTTCGACGCCGATCTCAGATCACGTGAAGGTGGATTTCGAACTGCGCGGCTGCCCCATCAGCAAAGCACAGCTGCTCCAAGTCATCTCCCAGTTCCTGTTGGGCGGAGTCCCCGAGCTCGAGTCAGCGGCCGTCTGCCTCGAGTGCAAGCGGCGCGGAACGACCTGCCTCGTCGTCGCGGACGGCACACCATGCCTTGGGCCCGTGACTCACGCGGGCTGCGGGGCCCTGTGTCCGGCGTTCGATCGTGGCTGCTTCGGATGCTTCGGCCCATCGGACACGACTAACGTCCCAGCTCTCGCGGACCGTCTGCGCGAGCTCAACATGACCGACGGCGCGATCGAACGGCTGGTCCACACATTCGCCGCCGCCGCACCCGAATTCCGAGACTTCGGGCTCACCGAGGAGGCCAAGCCGTGACTCACCGAACAGGTGGCCGCATTCTTCGTGTCAAAGCCCTGGCACGAGTCGAAGGCGAAGGCGCCCTGAAGGTCACCATTCGAGGTGACGAGGTCGTACAGGCAGAGCTCACCATCTACGAGCCGCCACGGTTCTTCGAGGCCTTCCTGCGGGGACGCAGCTACGAGGAGCCCCCGGACATCACAGCGCGCATCTGCGGGATCTGCCCCGTGGCCTACCAGATGAGCGCGTGCCGGGCGATTGAGGATGCCTGCGGCGTGAAGGTCGAAGGCCAGATCGCTGATCTGCGTCGGCTTCTGTACTGCGGTGAGTGGATCGAGAGCCACGCTCTGCACATCTACCTGCTCCACGCTCCGGACTTCCTGGGAGTGAGCAGTGCGATAGACCTGGCTGTCACCCACCGCGAGATCGTCGAGCAAGCACTCCGGCTGAAGAAACTCGGCAACAGTATCCTCGAGATCGTCGGCGGCCGGGCGATCCACCCGATCAACGTCAAAGTCGGCGGCTTCCATCAGGCCCCAAACGCCGACGAGTTGCGCGCGCTGATCCCCGAGCTGGACTGGGCGCGGCAGTGCTCCCTAGAAACAGTGCGTCTGGTCTCGACGTTCAACTTCCCCGAACTCGAAGGGGAGTGGGATCTGATCGCGCTGCTTGGCACCGACAAGTACCCAATCATCGGCGACCGGATCGCATCGGTCAGCGGACGCCTGGATATCCCGATTTCCGAGTTCCGCGACCACATCACTGAAGAGCATGTCGAACACAGCAACGCGCTGCACGGGCACTGGGACTTGGGCGAGTACGCCGTGGGCCCGCTCGCCCGGTACAGCCTCAACTATGACCTGCTTCCCCAGGTCGCCCGCGACGCTGCCGCTGAGGTTGGACTCGGACCCGACTGCAGGAACCCGTTCAAGAGCATCATCGTCCGCGCCGTCGAGCTCCTCGCCGCCTGCGACGAGGCCCAACGTCTCATCAACGAGTACGTCACGCCAGAACAACCGTTCGTGGAGGTGACTCCAAGGGCAGGCGTCGGGCATGGGATGTCCGAAGCACCCCGCGGCTTGTTGTATCACCGCTATGAGCTGGACGACGAGGGGATCGTGCAGTCCGCGACGATCGTGCCGCCAACGGCACAGAACCAGCCCGCCATCGAGCACGATCTGCTGCACGTGGTCCAGGACAACCTCGACCTCGGAGACGCTGACCTGACAGGGCTATGCGAACAGACCATCCGCAACTACGACCCCTGCATCTCCTGCGCGACGCACTTCCTCGATCTTCAGATCGACCGAGACTAGTGGTGAGGCCGGTCCTTGTGATCGGTGTGGGTAACCCATACCGACGCGACGACGGTGTCGGGTTGGCGATTCTTGATCGGCTGCGATCCCAACCGCTCGAGGAAGTCGAGATCGTCGAGGAAACTGGCGAGTCTGCTGGGCTGATCGCACGCTGGGCCGGGTACAGCTTCGTGATCATGATCGACGCCGTCTCCTCCGGGGCCGCACCAGGAACCGTCCACCGCATCGAATGCAGCGACGGGAACTGGGCAGTTCCCGCCCGCAACAGCAAGGCCAGCACGCACGGGCTCGGCGTAGCTGAGGCTGTGCAGTTAGGCCTGGCCCTGGACCGGATTCCCGACCGGCTGACAATCCTCGGCGTTGAGACCAAGGACGTCGCGAACGGCGAGGGGCTGTCACTCGAAGTCGCGGCCGCCGTTGACGCTGTCGTAGCCGCCGTGATCGCGGAAGTTGAGGCAGTGCTCACACTCAGCTGATGCGAATCCTCTACTGACCCGCGATCCCCCGTTGCCCTGCGGAGCCTCGGGCCCGGCAGGGACCCGTCCCCCTACAGCCGATCCGCCGCCTTCGACGCCATCCTCAGGGTGAACGCCTTTGACGCGGTGCCTAGCTCGCCGAAGACCACCGCTGTCGCGAAGCGACCCTTGCGAATCGCCACCGCGTAGGCTTCGCCGTTCGCGAACAGATGCGTCGCCTTCAGCTTGTACGCGATCGTCTGGTGCCCGTACTTGGGCGAAGACGTCCGCTGGACTGTGACGTTGACCGGACCGTATTCCGTTGTGACCACTACTGACCCGCATGCCGCTGCTTGGGTCTTGAGCTGGGCCATCGACGCCTTCGCGGCCTTCTTGGTCCTGAACCTTCCGACCGTTTGCCCAAGCCCAGCGCTCACGTTCGACTCACCCTCCGTGAACGCCCTGTCCTTGGACTTCTTGGCCCCCGGCAGGCTTGAATCCGTAGGAAGGCATTTGGCTGGCGACACCGACACCGAGCCCAGGGCCTCGGATCGCTGACTATCCGACACCGTTCGCGTCACCCAGCCAGACCCAAGATCCGACGCGCTCAGAAGCTTCGTCTTCAGCGGAATGCGGTTCTCGGCGCGCCTTTTCTTCGCGAGCTTGGCGCGGCGGCACTTCTTCCCCTTCTTGCCCTTCTTGCACTTCGTCTTCGTCGCGGCCTTGGACGGGCTTCCAGCAACCGTGCTGACAGACACGCCGCTGACTGTTGAGCTGGCTGCCTGCGCTGGCGCGACGAACATCGTCACTGGCAGCGCAAC
Organism: Candidatus Nanopelagicales bacterium; assembly: GCA_030700225.1. NCBI lineage: Bacteria > Bacillati > Actinomycetota > Actinomycetes > Candidatus Nanopelagicales > Candidatus Nanopelagicales bacterium. The sequence goes on from JAUYJT010000003.1 coordinate 19,797, forward strand.
ACTTGCGGCCACGAGACCACAGGCCGCTTTCACTCTTGCTGACGATCTGAACGAACTGCTCTGCGTGAACGACACAGTGACCTCCGTTTGACTATTGAACGAGCATCACCTTGTTATGCGCGCAAAGTCAACGACTCAAACACTCTGTGACCATTTCGTCACACTAGACACGCGCAGGCCGGGTTCAAGACCGCCTCGAACCCGGCTTCCGCTCCATGATGCCCCGCTACTCCGGCTTGGCCCTTACGTACAGCCACGTACCCAAGCCGGCGCCGAGCAGCAGCAGAATGATGCTGAACACTAGCTTCGTCGACGCGGGGGCGTCGGTCCCACCGGGCGCGGCCACTTTGAACGTGTACATCGCCTGCGTCGAGGCGTCGCCTCCCTCAGCCGATCCGTACGGGAAGCCCTCGCCGGAGTGGAACCGGATGTCCATCTGCTTGTTGATGGCGGTGCCCTCGGCGGACGCGTTGACCAGCTTCTGCGAGAAGCCGTCGATGTCCTCGATGTCCTTCACGAAGCCACCGATCGTGCCATACGCGAGCTGCGAGATCAGGGCTGGCAACTGGTCAGCCGTCGACTTTATGTGCGGAGCCGCCTTGAACACGCCATTGGCGATACCGAACACCTCATTCACCGCTGGCTCAATCTTCTCCACGATCTCCAGAACACCCTCATTGACCTGAGCGACAGCTGCCGTGTTGGCATTCGAAATGATGTCGAGCGCCTGCATCAGGCCACAGGACGAGAGGTCATCAAACACAGTCTTGTTCGGACACGGCCGATCCATCGCCTTGCGCACCGCTGGCATGCTGTTCCTCAATTGGACCAGAGCCTTCTGAATGTCAGGCAGAGTCTTCGAAAGTGTCGTAACCAACGGCACCAAGTCTTCAATGTCCTCGCTGATGCCGCCTACATTGTCCAGAATGTCGTCCAGCTGCTTTTCCATTCGCTTACCAGCCGCCGCGCAGGCTCCCGCGTTCCACACGGCGTCGCCCTGCTTGTTCAGCAGGCCCTGCAGCTTGGTCATGTTGGCCTTCGAATCACCAGAGAGTGCGTCGATACCGGACTGGAACGATGCCTTCATCGTCCCCTCGTTCCAGGCCTTCCTAGTGGCGTTGCCAGTCGTACAGGTCGAGTCCAGATGGTCGATCAGCAACGAGTCGATGATCTGTCCAACTGTCTGCGCTCCGAAGCACTTCGCCCCTGGCACACCACCGTCGCAGAGAAGCGTGTATCCATCCGGAGCATCAGGCGTTTTCGTCTGCTGCGCGAACAACGGGTCAAGCGCCGGAAGCATCTCCTGCACGAACTCCAGGCACTCGGCAGCTGTTTGCCCATCGCAAAACCCTCCCGGCTTCATCAAGAAGTCCACGGCCAGGCCTTCAGCGAGTTCTACGAAGTCCTTCTTCCCCAACGCCTGGGCGATCTCATCAGGCGTGAAGCCCAGGAACACTCCGAAGACGTCCAGGTATCCGGTGACCTGCTCCACCAGCGGGAGGTACTGCTTGAGAAGTTTCTCAACAGTGTCCAGTTTCGCGATTACCTTGGTCAGCGTCGCCTGGGTCTTCTTGGACGTCGCCTGAGCTAGGTACTTCGCTACCAACTCCTCGCCTTTTTCCCCAGCGGCGTTCACGCCAAGCAGCAAGCCCCCGATAGAGGAGACTTCCTTACCTGTCTTCTCCAGGAACTCGTCCGCCTTCTTCGGGTCGAGGTACATCTTGCCCAACATGTCCAGAATGGGGTCAACCTTGTCCTTCAGGACCTTGCCGACGACGCCAGATGCCTTGCCGACGTCGTTTTGAACCTTCAACAGCATCGGGAGAGCCTTACCCTCGAGCAAGTCCTCAATCGTGGGACCGAACTTGTCGATCACGCCCTCTACCGAGGCGATCGCATCGCCGCTCGTCGACTTCGGAGTCGCGGTGAGCGTCACCGCTGGCAAAGAGGCATTCTCGGCCCGACCCTTGATCGTAAGAGTGCCGTTCGGGTCCTCCTTGTTCAGCACAGTCGGAATGAGCAGCTTGCCGCCGGTAATGTCCTGGCCAGTCGAGAACCCGCTGTTCGCCCACGGTGCCGTTAGGGCCGCCCAGCCTTTTCCGAATACGCCGTCGAAATGCACGTAGAAGGGCACGGGGATCGGCGCGGTCTTCCTCTGGACCTTCCTCTGAGCGTTCATGAATTTCACGGTCTCGGTCTTCGTCGTGTTGTTGACGAAGTTGTAGTTCAGTTCGACATCACCGGTTAGCGAGGTCGCGTCATTCGCGTCGACCGTCTCGCCATTCACCTTGACCTCTACGTTGAACGTGACCCCAGGCTGACCCTTGAACTGGCCAGCCGAAGCGATCATCTGCTGAACCTGACCGCCAGAGTTCTGCACGTCGTAGACGATCGAATTCCCGTCGGTCTTGAGCTTCGAGATCGAGTTCACGTCAACCGGGTTGTCCGTGCCAACCGGGACCTTCACAGTCGCGGAGCCGTTGCCGGACACGTTCGTGGCCACGTACAGACCCTGGCCCTGGGACTCACCCCCCGCAGACGTCGACGCGGCAACGACCTTCCCAACCGCCACATTCAGCGGCCCATCAACGGAGGCGGCGCCTTGCCCAGCTCCCCAGTCCGCGAACATCTCCCGCACGCCAGCAGCGCCAGCTCCAGCCGGATCAGCCGCAGCCCCAGCCCCGCCACCGACCGCAGCCACAACCAGCGACACAGCGCACACGGACGCGGCCAGTCGAGCCGCTGTCCCGGTCGGAGAGCCGGAGCCCCTGATCCTTCGCTTGATGCCCGGAAAACGCTTCACTTCGCACCACCTATGATCCCGTCCACACTTGTGATTTGCGCTGCTGGTTCTCTGGGGGCCACATCATCGCCTTGACCGCCGCTGTCGGCAGGACGCCCAGACTTCTCTGGGAACAGCTCCACCGCGATGATGACCAGGAATCCGATCGCCGACATCGCCAGAATCGACAGGAACTCGCCTGGCAACTGCTCCGCAGCGGTCCACGGCTTCGTTTCCATCAGGGAAGTGACACTCGCGACGTACACCAACATCCCCAGAAGCAACGTCCACGCCTGAATCCTGTTCGCCGTGAGACCCGACACGACAGCCACGACCAACAGCACCAGGCCTAGCGCGATGGCTCCCCCCCAAGCTGACTCTCCGCCGGGAAACACGCCCAGCCGCAGTGCCGCGAATCCCACTCCAAGGACCAACCCGAGCAAGTAGCCGATTAGCCGCTCCAGCGGCGCGCCGACTCGAACCACAGCGATAATCAGGCCGCCACCAGCTCCGAGGATCGTGTTGTTGAGATCCATCCCGAGTGCGCCCCCAATCATGAGGCCGATCCCACCAATCACAGCGGCTGCGAGGCCGATCAGAAACGTTCTCGCCATTGCGGGCTCCTTACTAGCTCCGTGGAATCCTTGGTCAACTCGAGCGACGACGCCGGTACAGGTACGTGCCCACACCAACGGCTACAGCCAGGAACACCAGCGCCAGCACGACACCGGTAGCCCAGTTGCGCGCGTAGGGCGAGGCCTCCTGCTGGGTGATTTGGTAGGCGGTCATCGTGTTCGTGTCAGGTCCGACCGCCTTACCGTAGGGGTCCCCGTCGCCCGCCTTGGCCCGCGCGTTCATGGCCTGCAACGTCGCGCCCGTTTCCTCCACGAAGTTGCTGACCTTGGCGATCGCGTCCTGACCCTCGACGCCGTAGCCCGACGCTGTGTCCGCTATCACGTCCAGGATTTCGTTGGCAGCGCCAGGAATCGTGTCGGCGATGTCGTCCACCTGCTTCACGACGGCCTTGACGCTGTTGATCGCATTGACGATCGTCGGCACGTCGCCCCTCGCGCCATCCACGATCTTCCCGAACCCGATCAGGGCTTCTCCGATCAGGCCGTCCACGGAGCCGAAGAACTCCAGAACCTGAGCCACGCCACAGTTCTTGAATACCGACAGCAGGACGGGCAGGATGTGGTCCTTTATTCCGCTCATCCCGTACTTCTGTAACGCGGCCAGAATCGGATCGATTATGTCCGACGAAGTGCATTTGTCGTTGCTCAGCAGATTCGCGAGGATCTTCACGTCCTTCATGATCTCGTTGAAGATCTTGTCCATTACTGGGCTGTCCCCGTATTCCGCCAGCAGGTCGAGTACGAGGACGGCTGTGTCAATCCAGGGATGGACTTCTTCATCCCAAAGGCCCGCTCCTACGATTACCAGCGGGATGAGGGTTTCATTAATGGACTCGCAGGCCGACTCGGTCAGTATCTGCTGAATGAGCTTCTTGTAGGGGATCGTGTCCGGCAGCAGACCCCCCACTAGGACCAGCAGGCTCGGCATCATAGCGCCAACGCTCTGGTTGTCCAGAGTCGTCTGGAGGTCCTCCAGGTCGCCTTGCCAAGGCTTCTTCTTCCCCGCCTTGATGGCTGCCGCCAGCGCGTTGTAGCCATCGGAGCCCTTGGTGATCGGTATGATTACCTCGACCGGTCCGTAGCCGTAGTAGTCGCTGGTCTTCCCGACGGTTGGACACGCCTGGTCGAGAGTGGCGGAGTCATTCTCGAGTTGGGTGAGGTCGAGCGACGTAATGGCCTTGTCCAGCTTCTTCAGGCCCTTCGCGGCCTGCCCCGACTGGGGCGCGGCGGTCTTGATCAGGGCCTTCAGCCACTTCAGGATGGCTGGCGCGTCCTTCCGGACGACGTTTGAGACTGACTTCGCGAGGTTGGCGACACGTCCTTGGGCTGTCTTATTCGCGCCCATCAACTCGCCCAGCTTTGTCAGCCCGACGCCCAAGCTGCCAAGGTCCCGGTCCAGGTTCTCGGGGTTGACGTTGATTCGCTCAATCTTCTTGAAGACTGGCTTGAGGTACTCCTTGTCCAGCTTCTGAAGAGCTCCCACGTATCCGCTGACGAGCCGGACTGCGGAAAGAACTTGACCGATGACACCACCGATGGCCGCGTCAGCCGGCGCGAGGGCATCCTTCTCGATCATCGGGACAACGGTTGTGAGCAGTCCACCCATGTAGGTGTCCATGTCCAGCACGATCGACGTCGTCTTCGTAGACGGCAGGGACGCGTTGTCCGCCCTGGCCTTGACCGTTAGCTTCTGCGTCGTCCCGCCGTACAGCCCCTGGACGACCGGGAACAGTACGACTGTGCCCGACAGATGTGTCTGGTTCGGCTCGACCGCAGACGTCAGACCAGGGGCGTCCTGGACATACCACCCCGAGCCGAACGGGACATCGAAGGTCGCTCCGAACGGAACGGGAACTTCAACCTCTTTCTTCGTGGTTTTGCCCGTGATGTCCTTGTAGGAGATCTCCTGCTTGCGGGCCGTGTGGTTTGTGAATGTGTACGTGATCTCCGCGTCACCGGTCAGCCCATAGGCTTCGTCTGGGTTGATGGACTCCCCGTTGACCTTCACCTCTGTCTTCACGCTGACCGGCAGATCGCCCTTGTAGAACCCGCCGAAGTCGAAGAAGTTGCTGACCTGGCCGGAGGCGCTGTTGATATCGACGGTCTTCTCAGAGTCCGGACCCATCGGGATCTTGACTTCTCCAGTGCCCTGGCCAGAAACCTGGCCGTTGACCAACATGATGTTGAAGGGAGTCACTCCCCCGCTCTGATCCGTAGTGACCGCGACGGTCTTGCCGACCGTGACCTTGAGTTTGTCGTCGCTGGCGGCAAGCGGAGACTGCTCGCCTGCCAGGGATTGGGAGAACAGGATCTCGTTCAGGGCCGAGGTCGGCGCCACAGGCGCCGCGCTCGCCCCGACGCTCGCGCTTCCCGCAACCACGGCGATGCACACTGTCGCGGCGACTAGCCTGCGGCGGGTCGATCGCCGGAGGGCCTTCGGCGGAGAATTCAGCGAGCTGATTAGTCTCGCCCTGACGCTGTTCAGCAGTTTCACTTTGCCCCGCCAATCACTGTGTCGATCCCGGATGCTTCAGCTTCTTCGGCCTCTTCCTTCGCTTCATCCGCTGCCTCTTCCTTGTCACGGAGAAGCTCCACGAACACGGCGATGACGAATCCGCCAGAGGAAGTCGCGAGAGCGACGAAGAACGCCGTCGGGTACTGGGTGAGGAAGAACCAACCTGTGCTCAGCAGCTGCTCGGTGTACATCGCGGCGAATACCCCGGCGCCGAGCACCATTGCCCACATCGGGAGCCGCCCGCCGGTCAGCCCCGAGATAACCGTCAGCAGCAGAATCACGATCACGAACCCGACCCATCCAACGAGCCCGGCGCCCAGGGCAATCAGTCCCAGGACAAGTCCGATCAGGAACGCGGCATACCGCGCCAGCGGCGAGTCTTCTTGCACGAGGCCCAGCACCAACCCGGCACCTACGCCCAGCAAGCCATTCTCGACTCCCAGGTTCAGTACTGACACGAGCAGCAAGACGCCCACGCCGAGAACCGCAGCGACTACGCCGAGCAAGAACGTCCTAGCCATGCCAGCTCCATTCCGTTGCTGTGAATGAGCACATGCGAGGAACACTGCCACCGAGCAAGGCGGCGCGCCGGGTGTTTTCCAAACTACTGGCGGAATAATTCGGACAATTGCCGCAGGCGCCTCTTCGCGCCTCCTCGCATTGGCGAGTCGCAGGACCGCACGAGCTCGATCTATGTCTCAGCCGTGCCACTCGATAGTCGGGCGCACACCCGAATCGGCGTCACCCGAGGTCGGCGTGCTCCTCCCGTCCAGACTGGTGCACGGGTTCCCCATCAACGTGGCGGGCAGTAACTGGCGTGCTCACAATGCGGTTTGGGCCAGAGCAAGCGCGCCGACTACGCCACTGTCGTTGCCCAAGCCGGGGCCCACGACATACTCCAGCGTTCGTTCAGTGATCATCGGGCTTGCGATGTACCCCGCCAGGGAATCCACCAGCCGTGGCCGGACACGTCGCAACAGGTGCGGCACCGACCCGACACCGCCGCCGAGGATGATCCGTTCCGGCGACAGCACACAAACGAGTGCGTGCAATCCCGACGCGATGTACTCGGCCTCAAGATCCCAGGCTGGGTGATCGGGCCGCAGATCCTCCGCGGACTGGCCCCATCGCGCCGCCATCGCTGGCCCGGAGGCGACTCCCTCCCAGCAGTCGCCGTGAAACGGGCAGACGCCCGCGAATCTGGCGAGCTCCTGCGCGGGACGCGGAATCCTGATGTGCCCCATTTCCGGGTGGATCAGACCATGAGCCAAACGCCCGTCGATCATCGCGCCACCGCCGATGCCGGTGCCGACAGTCAGGTAGACCAGCGAGGAAACACCACGTCCGGCCCCGAACCGCTGCTCACCCAGCGCCGCGGCGTTGACGTCGGTGTCGAACACGACGGGCACTTCACCAATGCCACGCTCCCTCATCTGCGCCGCTAGGACGCCCGAGACATCGGTGTTCGTCCATCCAGGCTTAGGCGTGGACGTCACGTAGCCATAAGTCGGGGACGTCGGATTCGGATCGCAGGGCCCGAAGCTACCGATTCCGATGGCTGCCAACGGCCCCGCTGCCGCGCACTGAGCCGCGAAGAATTCCGCGACTTCACCCAATGTCTCTACTGGGTCCGACGTCGTTGGAATGCGTGTGCGGGAGGTAATGGTCTCCGGATCCGTCCCCACGACGCAGACAGTCTTCGTGCCTCCGGATTCGACTCCACCGATCATGCGCATCGTGAGCCTTCCCTTCCAACGACCCACTGAGATAGCTATCCCTGGGGGCGCAGCAGCGTGGAGAGAGTAACCGGCTCCAGCTGCCTGTCATCGAGCGTCCGTACGAGCTGGCGCAGGATTGGCGCGGTCGCCGGAGCGTTGGGGGCACCGTTGAGGTGCAGGATCACGATCGAGCCTGGGCGGATCTCGGACTCGATCGCACTGGCGGCCCGACCCGCGTCTTGTGCGAACGCGTCGCTCGCTGTCAGGTCGAAGTCGACTGTCCATAGGCTCTCTTCCGCGACAATCTCCACGTCGCGCTGGTCGTGGCACAGCCCGGGGAATCGAAAGAACGTTGGCTGCCTCCCGGTGGCGGCTCGCAGTATCGCGCTCGTCCGGCGAACTTCAGACCTCTTCTGCCGGTCCCCGGCAACGAACGGCAGGTCATAACAACTGCTCGTCCAAGCATCGTGATTCCACGTGTGATTGCCCAGCTCGATGAGCGGATTGGCCGCGAGCCGCGCGAGCACTTCGGGGTACTGCTTGGCCCACATCCCCGTGATGAAGATCGTCGCCGGCACTTCGCGCCGCTCAAGGAACCGGATCACCGCGTAGTTGACCTGGGGGCCGTACTCTCCAGAGCGCACTCGCTGAAGCGCGTACGGCGTCATGTCGGCATCGAGGGTGATCGCGACCTGGTTGCTCCTCCGGCTGCCGTTCGTGATCGCAGTCGCCGTGGGCTTCACCGTCTCGGCGGGAGTCGGGGTTGGCGTCGGAGCGGGGGCGGTCGTAGCCGGTGTCGAAGGCGAGGGCGAACCGCTGGGCCCGGCGACTGAGGCGCATCCAGCCAGAGTCACCCCGGCGAGCGCGAACGCCAACACGCTGCTAGTCCTCACCCGTGGAGCCTATGCGCTGGCGTTGCACACCAGACGCCTCGGCTCGCGACGGACATGGCGTGGCGAGATGATGGCGCCCCGGGTTCCGGTACGTCGCTTGGATCTATGGAACCGAGCCCCTCCTCAGTTAGCGGCCGTTCCCGACAAACGCGAATGTTTGGGTACAGACGCGCCCGTTGCAACGGGAGTTTCTTTCGGCAACGAGTGCCTTTGTTGGGAGCGGCCGTTTCTGCGCTGGTGGCAGGGCGAGCGCTGGTGAGCAGGGCGCGTCCGACAGGGCGTCGGCCAAGTGCGTTCAGCGTTCACGCTTCACGTCAACGGGATGGGGGCGACTCGGGTATCAGCGCAAGCTGTGCAGGAACAGCCCCGACCGCAGCTTCGGCTCAAACCAGGTTGACTTCGGCGGCATTACTTGACCCTCGTCCGCCAGGGCCATCAGGTCGTCTACCGACGTCGGATGAAGAGCGAAAGCGACTCCGGCTCCAGCCCTGACTAGGCGCTCCAGCTCGCCGGTACCTCTGATGCCACCTACGAATCCGAGCCGCGCGTCGAGCCTTGGGTCACCGATGCCCAGCAGGGGCGCCAGCACGAAATCCTGAAGCACCGACACATCCAGCCGCGCCACAGGGTTTGCCTCGTCGACCTGCCCATCCCGGAGTTCGAGCCGGTACCACCCCTGCGGCAGGTACATGCCGATGACGTGTCTTCCGGAAGGACTCGGGGGGCCGTCAGACGGTGATACTGAGAAACGGCGCTCCAACTGCGCTTGAAGTTCGCCCCCAGTGAGTCCGCCGAGATCAGCCACAACCCTGTGGTACGGCAGGATCGCGAGTTGGTCTGCCGCGAACACGACCACCAGGAACCCGTCGTGGCCTTGCCAACCATCCCCAGTCAAGCCCCGTTGCCCGCGCAGATCCCGCACGCGTGCAGCCGCGGCGCTGCGGTGGTGACCATCGGCCACGTATAGCCTCGGCATCTGCGCGAAGGCCCGGCTCACGCGGGCCAAGTCGTCGTCACCGGTGACGATCCACAGGGTGTGTCCGATCCCGTCGTCTGTGACTATGTCGATGTCTGGCACTCCCGCGGTCACCTGGGCGATCACGGCCTCGATCTCGTCGTGACGGGGGCACAGCAAGAACACCGGCTCGTCCTGCGCCTCAAGGGCATCGATGTGTCTGACGCGATCCAGTTCCTTGTCGGGACGTGTCAGCTCATGACGTGCGATTACGCCAGATTCGTAGTCGTCAACGGCCGCCAAACCGACTATCCCAGTTTGAACGTGGTCCCCCATCCGTTGGCGGTAGATCGTGAACGTTGGAGTCGCATCGGTCACGAGCGCACCTCGTTCGATGAACGAATCAAGGTTGGCCCGGCCCCGCGTGTACACCGCGTCGTTGTAGGGGTCGACATCATTCGGCAAGTCGATCTCAGGGCGAGAAACATGCAGGAACGACACGTCGTTGCCGACCGCCATCGCTCTGGCCTCAGCGGCGTCCATGACGTCGTATGGCAGTGCGGCGACACGGGCTGCCAGGTCGGGGCGAGGACGCAGTGCGCGGAATGGAAGGACGACGGCCATTCGCCGAATCTATCCCGTCAGCCAGAGCGGACCCCGAGGGCACTGAAGGCCTTCAACGACTACCGCGTGTCCAGGACCTTGAAGGCTTCAGCGATCCTGCCGGGCGCGAGCCCAGCATCGGCGGCGGTGCGCTCGCCCCAAGACCTGATTCGCTCCTCCAGATCATCAAGGTGACCAGTCTGGCTTCGATGCGCGCGCAACGCGGCGAGCTTCAGCGGAAAGTCGCCAGTGATGTCCACCCAGTGGTCGGGGAACTCAAATCCCATGAGCCAAACTTCTGGCACCGGCCAAGGCTCCAGGGCCTCATCAGTCAGGAGTGTCGGATGCGCGAACGGATTGCGCGCGTCAGGGTAGACCGCTTGCATCGCCGCCTCCCCGGCAGCTAGATGGTCGGGGTGACTGGCGTACATACGCTCGAGATTCCGAACTGGGGACTGGATCAGCACCAACGACGGCCGGACCTTGCGGATGACGCGGGCGATGTCACGCCTCAATCCATGCGTGACGGTGAGTTCGCCATCGTGATACCCCAGGAAATGGATGTCTGTGACACCAAGCTCACGACCCGCGGCGCGCTGCTCACTCCGACGGATCCCTGGGATCTCAGCACGCGGAATCCCGGGATCGAACCCACCTGCGTCGCCATCGGTAACAACGCAGTAGGACACGGGCACGCCCTCCGCGGTCCATCCCGCGACCGTCCCGCCAGCTCCGAAATCGACGTCATCCGGGTGCGCCGTGACCGTGAGTACACGTTCTGGGAGCGCGGTCGGATCCATCAAGCCTCCTTCGCTCGGCCCCTGGGACCAAGACCTCGCACCTGACAGATAGAGGAAATAGTCGTCAGCCGTCCGCTATGCAGACATCTTGCCCAATTCTCGCGTGGCTCAATTGCGAATGGCTCTCGATCCTGTCACGGTGACGCCGTGGTCAAGATCGTTGCAGGCGGTACCGATGATGACACGGTGAGTAGTGCGGCTCGCCGCGGCGGAGCGTTTCGACGCGGCCCGCTACGCATCGCGACCGCGATAGTCGCCGCCTGTGCGGTCGTCGCAGCCCCGGCTGCCATCGCGGCAACCGTCATCAGCTTCAAAGTTCCGGCCCCAACTGTCCAGCTCCCGGCCCAGGTCGATTGGCAAGCCGAATACCAGGGGCAAACGTTATGCACACCAACCGCCAAGCCGGGAACTCTACGGCTCGGCAAGCTCCTAGATGACACCTACGGCACGTTCACCCAGTACATCGCACGGTCGTGCGCCACTCCTGGCACGAGCGAACACGAGGAGGGCCGAGCTCTCGACTGGATGGTGAACTCCAAGATCGACAAGCAGAGGAAGAAGGCGTTCCGATTCCTCAACTGGGCGATCGCCCCTGGGCCCAACGGCGAGCCAGGCGCGATGGCGCGGCGATTGGGGATCATGTATCTGATCTACGAGAACAAGATCTGGGGCGTATACAGCCCGCAAGCTGGGTGGCGCGAGTACCAGAACTGCTCCTCATCGGGCAAGTCGTCCAGCTCCTACGACACGGTCTGCCACCGCGATCACATCCACATCTCGCTGACTTGGGACGGCGCCTACGGCACGACATCCTTCTGGACTGGAGTGGCCGAGACGCGGGGACCGTGCTCTTCGTCGACAGCGAGCCGGACCAACGGCACGTCGGACAAGCCGACGACACTGCTCAACACGCACAGCGGAATCGGACTTACGTCCTCCCGGTGTCGACTGGCAGCCGGGACGAGCTACACGAGCCGGACCTACAAGGTGAAAGTTCCGGTGCCAACGGTGGCCGCGGGGTATACCCCTGTCCAACGCATCAAGATCACGAAGATGAATCTGAACGCGCCGTCCTCGGTGTGGGTTTCCAGCGCAGCGTCGAAGTCAGTCCCGCGAGGCGCCAAGCTGCCCATATCCATGGACATTCCGCTGAACTCCAAGGGCCTGATCACCTTCTCTGTCGGAGCCGGCTACTCGCGGTTCAAGGTCCGAGGCCTCGGCACAGGAGCTCCGCTCCCACCCCCATCCCCGACTGTGGCTCTCAGTCCCCCCTCGGGCCAAGTCCACGTTGGTGACGCGGTGTCCTTGGTCGGCTCGGTGGCGAACATCGCGTCGGGCACGTCACTGACGATCCGGCGCAAGCTCGTCGGAGGCGCCTTCGCGGACCTGGCTACCCAGTCCGCGACGACGGGGGCTTACTCCATTGCGAGCGCAGCACCCACGACGCCAGGAACGTACGTGTACAGGGCATTGATCACCAAGAACGGTCAGAAGCTGGACAGGTCGGCCAAGCGCCGCGTAGAGGTGCTCCCGCCGGCCGTAGTCGTGACGTCAGCGAAATCACCCATCGCGGCCGGGAAGAAAACCCGCGTCCGAGGCACGGTGGCTGGGGCCCCAGCCGGCAGCCGGATCGTGTTGCGTCGCAAACTCGCGGGGTACAAGTGGCGCAAGGCCGGCCATCGGCCCGCCGCGAACGGTTCCTTCGCCGCCAAGGCATTGCTGCCGATTCCTGGGAAGTACAAGGTCCGCGCGATCGTGAAATCTGGTTCGACACGCGTCGCCAGATCCGGGAAGCTAAGAGTCAGAGCACGCTGACCGCGACGCTTCTCAAGCCGTCCGACACCCGGCCATAGACTTCCCGGGTGGGGACCCTCTTCAATCCGGATGACCTTCTAACGGACCTGAACGCTGAACAGCGCAGGGCCGTGGTTCATCGCGGCTCCCCCTTGCTCGTTGTCGCTGGTGCTGGGTCCGGCAAGACCCGCGTGCTCACCCGGCGCATCGGCCACCTGCTCGCTACCAGGGATGCCAGCCCGGGCCAGATTCTCGCCATCACGTTCACAAACAAGGCGGCCAGCGAGATGCGCGACCGGGTCTCGGTCTTGGTTGGCACGGCTGCCCGCTGGATGTGGGTATCGACGTTCCACGCAGCGTGCGTTCGAATCCTGCGTGCGGAATCCCGGCGGCTGGGCATCAAGAGCAGCTTCTCGATCTACGACTCCGCCGATTCGCAGAGGTTGCTGACTATGGTCCTGCGGGATCTTGATCTGGACCCCAAGCGCCACAGGCCCCGAGTGCTCGCTGGCAGGATCAGCGCGGCCAAGAGTGAACTGATCGACCCCGGCGCCTATTCCAGCCAGGCCACCGGCGCGGATCAAGAGACCACAGCAGCCGTCTACGCCGAATACCAGCGACGCTTGGCGAGAGCCGACGCGTTCGACTTCGATGACCTGATCGGATCGACCGTAGCTGTCCTGCGGACGTTCCCGGAAGTGTCCGCGCACTACCGAGAGCGATTCCGGCACGTGCTGGTAGATGAGTACCAGGACACCAACCATGCCCAGTACGTGCTGGTGCGCGAGCTCGTCGGGGCGCCTGGGTCCGAGCCGCCACCGGGGGAACTTTGCGTCGTCGGTGACGCGGATCAGTCCATCTACGCCTTCCGTGGTGCGACGATCCGCAATATCGAGGAGTTTGAGACAGATTTCCCAAACACCGTGACCGTGATGCTCGAGCAGAACTACCGGTCGACGCAAGTTATCCTCAGCGCGGCCAATGCCGTCATCTCAAACAACCCCGGGCGCAAACCCAAGCGGCTGTGGACTGACGGCCCGGCGGGACAGAAGATCATCGGGTACGTCGCCGACGATGAACATGACGAAGCCAGGTTCGTAGCAGATGAGATCCTCCGGCTGGCTGACGACTTCGCGGTCAAGCCACAGGACGTGGCCGTCTTCTACCGCACCAACGCTCAGTCGCGGGCGCTTGAGGAAGTCATGATCCGCGAGGGCCTCCCGTACCGGGTCGTCGGCGCCGTCCGCTTCTACGAGCGCCGGGAGGTGCGTGACGCGTTGGCTTACCTTCGCGCGGTAGCCAATCCGGGTGATGAGACCAGCCTGCGCCGGATCCTGAACACGCCACGCCGTGGCATCGGCGATCGAGCCGAAGCGGCGCTGGCTCAGTTCGCCGCGAGCAACCAGATCGCCTTCGACGAAGCCTGCGCACGCTCCAAGGAGACACCAGGGCTGGCCGCACGATCTGCCCAAGCTGTCGCGGCATTCCACGCCATGTTGACCGGGCTTCGTGAGCTGGCCGAAGGCGGTGCCGGCCCCGCGGGCTTGCTGAACGAGGCGCTACACCGGTCCGGGTACTTGGCGGCATTGAAGCAATCCCAGGATCCTCAGGACGTCACCCGCCTGGAGAACATCGGAGAGCTGGAGTCAGTGGCCAGCGACTACGAGCGCACAGAGCCAGAAGGGGACCTGATCACTTTTCTGGAGCGGGTCTCTCTCGTCTCAGACTCCGATGAGATACCCGACGCCGATGGGGGTCAAGTGACTCTCATGACGCTGCACACGGCGAAGGGACTGGAGTTCCCTGTCGTGTTCTTGACTGGTATGGAGGAGGGAATCTTCCCCCACGCCAGGACCTTGGACTCCGGCGAGCTACCCGAGGAGCGGCGTCTGGCCTACGTCGGCATCACCAGGGCCGAGCAGAGGTTGTTCGTCACCCGAGCTTTGTCCCGCGCTTCCTGGGGGGCGCCCGAGTACCACGCCGGATCCAGGTTCGTCGAAGAGATCCCGCCGGCACTGTTGGACTGGAGGCGCTTGCCGGAGGCGGCGACGACCGCATCAACAGCATGGGAGCCAAGCGGCCGCACCTCAGAACGCTTTGTCAAGCCCGCCCGACAAGGGCGAGCTTCCCCGACAGATCTAGCCGCCGGGGACCGCGTGACCCATGACAAGTTCGGGATGGGCACGGTGGTGACCATAGCGGGCGACGGTGACCACGCGGAGGCGACCGTCGACTTCGCATCACAGGGTGTCAAACGATTGCTGCTGCGCTACGCGCCCCTGGAGCGGTTGTAGCACGACAGCCAGGTGTGAGAAGTGCATGCGTTGGCCCTCAGCGAGCTAGCCAGCGGGTCGCGCGTCACGCACGACCGCTGCTGGCGCTGACCGCGGTTGCGGCACAACAGCGACACGTCCGTTCGAGCGAGCTATCGAAGTGACGCCGTCAACCACGATCCGGCCGTCGTGGTCCAGATGGGCCAGGGTCGTGCAGATCTCGTGGACAACTCTTCCGTCGACTGGCAACGACATGTGACCGACTCCGCGCACGAACACGTTGCGAGCGTTCAGGTCAGGGTGAACAACACGAGCGTTTCGCTTGGGGACCATCAACTGATCCAAGTCTGACCAAACAGCCAAGAAGCGGGTCCGGCATTCCGGCGCGGGGCTATCGAAGTCTGCTACGACCTTCGAGTCGGGCCGGATCTGCCGGGCCAACGGATGGGGTACGAACTTGGCCGGCGCAGTGCCCAGGTGCGGGGTGCCAAGCGTGACCAGGGTATGGACACGCTCATCACCGTTCATGCGTTGCACGTAGTACCTGCCGATCATCCCGCCCATCGAGTGGCCAACTACGTGAACACGCTCGTACCCAGTCTCCTTGACTACGGTCTCAACCAGCCGAGACAGCCGTTCCGCGACTAGCCGGATGTCCGCTGTCAGGGGGCTGTAGTTCAGAGAAACAACTCGGCCGAACCCGCGCTTGCGCAGACCCCTGCGCAGCAGCGCGAAGATACTTCGGTTGTCGACCATCCCGTGGATGAGGATGATCGGAGTCCCGGCAGCTTCCACGTCACCGATCAGCAGACCCCTGCGAACAGGATCCAGCCCGTCCAAGTTGTGGCGGACTACCTCCTCGCGCGCCTTCTCCTCGACTAGACCCAGCGGGTACATAGCGATGTGGGCCGATACCCAGGCGACTTCGACAGCGGCGCCGCGCAGCCCTCGCGCGCTCAGCAGCGTCCGGGCTCCTTTCCGCGTGGCGCGGCGGGTCCGCTGAGCACGATCACGAGCGACCGCCCGAAGGCCCTTAGGGCCGCAGTCCTCGCCGTCCCAGATGTCTGCCCAAGGTGCGGATTCAACCGCGGGCTCGTCTGGCAACGCCGATGGGGTCACGGATGCCGACGTTAGCCCACGACTCACGCGGACGGAAGCGCCAAACAAAGACTCAATGTCGCAGTTTCCTCCCAGGCCGACCCGCCTACACGTCGTAGTGCGGTCGATTGGCCGGGCAACCCGGCGAAGATCGACATATGGACTTTGGGTAGTCTCAGCCCGGTTGCGCACCGGCTGAGAGGTCTTCCCGAATGGATCTTTTCGAGTATCAGGCCAAGCATCTGTTCGACAAGAACGGTGTACCGGTCGTTCCCGGAGAGGTGTGCACGTCGTCCTACACGGCCGCCGAGGCGGCTCGCAAGATCGGCACAACGGTCGTCGTCAAGGCCCAGGTGAAGACAGGCGGCCGGGGCAAGGCGGGCGGCGTCAAACTGGCCGCTACGCCTGAAGAAGCTGCGGATTGGGCCGAGAAGATCATTGGGATGGTCATCAAGGACCACAAGGTCAAGCGGGTGCTGGTCGCTGAAGCGGCAGAGATCGCGGACGAGTACTACGTGTCCTTCCTGCTCGACCGCGCCGAAAGGTCTTTCCTCGCTATGGCGAGTGTCGAGGGTGGCGTCGAGATCGAAGTGGTGGCCGCCACTAACCCCGGTGCTCTCGCGAAGATCCGCGTTGATGCCCTTGTGGGCGTGGACCGCGCCAAGGCGGAGGAAATCGTGACCGCGGCCGGGTTCCCCGAGCAGCACCGGGACGCACTCGTAGATGTGATCCAGAGTCTGTGGTCAGTGATGACTCGCGAGGACGCCACGCTGGTGGAGGTGAATCCGCTGGTGCTGACGGCGGCGGGCTCGATCGTCGCACTGGACGGCAAGGCGACCCTGGATGACAACGCCGACTTCCGGCACGCTTCCCACGCTGACCTGGCGCTGGCGGACGATATCGATCCCATCGAGAAGCGCGCGAAGGACCTGGACCTGAACTACGTCAAGCTCGACGGCCACGTCGGAATCGTCGGAAACGGCGCCGGACTGGTGATGTCCACGCTCGACGTCGTGGCCTACGCGGGCGAGCAGTTCGGCGGTATCCGGCCCGCGAACTTCCTCGACATCGGAGGAGGCGCCAGCGCGGAAGTCATGGCCAACGGTCTGGACATCGTGCTCAATGACCCGGATGTCCGGGCGGTATTCGTCAATGTCTTCGGCGGGATCACATCATGCGACGAAGTCGCCAACGGGATCGTCGGAGCACTCGACATGCTCGCAGCCAAGGGCGAGACCGTCACCAAGCCGATCGTGTGCCGCATTGATGGCAACAGCGCGGTCGAGGGGCGGCGGATCCTCAACGCTGCCGAACACGACGTAATCGAGTTGGTCGAAACGATGGACGATGCGGCGCGGCGCGTAGCCGAGCTGGCCGCGTCCTGATCAGGAGCAGGTATGGCAATCTTCTTGAACTCCGATAGCCGGATCGTGGTGCAGGGCATGACCGGATCCGAGGGCACCAAGCACACTCGCAGGATGGTCGCCAGCGGCACATCCATCGTGGCTGGAGTCACCCCCGGCAAGGGCGGACTTGAAGTCGACGGGATTCCAGTCTTCGACTCAGTTTCCGAGGCCGTCGCGGCCACCGGAGCCAACGTCAGCGTCGTGTTCGTCCCGCCGAAGTTCGCCAAGGCAGCGGTTGAGGAAACCGTGGACGCCGGTGTCGCCCTGGCCGTTGTGATCACCGAGGGGATCCCGGTACACGACACTGCCCAGTTCTTCCAGTACGCCCAGAACTCCGGCACTACGCGGATAATCGGTCCGAACTGTCCAGGGATCATTTCACCTGGCCAGAGCAACGCGGGAATTATCCCCGCCGACATCACAACGCCCGGGCGCCTCGGGCTCGTGAGCAAATCAGGGACGCTCACCTACCAGATGATGTACGAACTGCGTGACATCGGCTTCTCGACCTGTGTCGGCATCGGAGGAGACCCGATCATCGGCACGACGCATGTTGACTGCCTACAGGCCTTCGAGGATGACCCAGAGACCGATGCGATCGTCATGATCGGCGAGATCGGTGGTGACGCCGAGGAGCGCGCAGCCGCCTTCATCTCCAGCAACGTGAGCAAGCCGGTGGTCGGCTACGTGGCTGGCTTCACCGCACCCGTCGGCAAGACGATGGGGCACGCGGGCGCCATTGTGTCTGAGTCTTCGGGTACGGCCCAAGCGAAGCAAGACGCGTTGGAATTAGTAGGAGTCAGGGTTGGCCGGACACCGAGCGGTGCCGCTCAGATCGTTCGAGACCTAATGTCCGCGCGCGTTTGAGCGTGCCTGCCGGGTTGAAGGCACCTCACGGTGCATCATCGTGAGATGTCCGTGAGTCAGCAGAGGTCCTCGTCAAGAGGGGCTCGCGCACGATCCACGATGGGGGCTGCGCTCCGGATAGCGGCGATGACCCGGGCAGGGCCGGATGTGCCCCGGCTGTTGGTCCCTGTCCTGGCCGCGGCTTGGGCGGCTGTGGTCGGAGTTCTCGCGACGGCGCTGCTGCTGCTGGCAGGGGGAGCGGCGGCGGGAGATCTCGTCGGCCCCGCTGGTCTTGCGTGGCTCGCATCTCACCACTCGCGGATCTTGACCCCGGACGGCGGAATCACCCTGCTTCCGCTTGGCATGATGGTCATTCCCTTGCTCGCGGTCCGACGAGCCACTCGATGGCTCATCTGCCGCTCCACCGGTTCGCGGACTCGCCTGTGCGCACCCGCGTTAGGTCTATACGTCGCGGCCGCGGTGATGGTCGCGGCGGTTGTCGACGTGTCGGGATTCCGGGCGTCAGCCGTGTCCGCTCTCGTGATGTCAACCGCGGTGGCGGCAGTAGCTGGATTCTGGGGCTTCCGCAAGCAGTCGAACACTCCCCTGGCTCTTCCGGGAGCGGTGGCAGGAGTCGCAGTGGCGTTCGCGTTCGCGGTGGCGGTCGGCGCTGTGTTGGTTGCCGGGTCGCTAGCCGCTAGTACTCCGGCGATCGTTGACGCGCGACAGTCGGCACAGATGGGGGCCGCGCAGTCGATAGGTCTGATGATCCTGCAGGTCGCGTACCTGCCGAATGCTGTCCTCTGGGGGGCCGCCTACGCAGCGGGTCCGGGGATCGCAGTCGGTGGCAGCAACGTTCTATCGCCCTATGTCGGCGTCACCGCCAGCGCGCCGAACCTACCGTTGCTTGAGTCGCTTCCACCGACCTCTCCGGCATGGACCGCACTCCTGCCGATACTCATAGCTGTCGGCGGAGCGCTCGCGGGAATGACCGCGCACCGCCGATGTGGCTGCGCCAGCCTGACCCACCGCCTAGGGCGGGCCGCGATCCTTGGCGGCGGGACGGCAGCGGTCTGGTTCGCCGCGGGATCGTTGGCCGGGGGAACCCTGGGCGGCGGGCGCCTGGAATGGATCGGACCGGCCCCAGGTACTGCCCTAGCGTCCGGGGCGCTAGTTGGCCTCGGTGCGGTTGTTTGGGCACTACTGCCGACTTTGGTATCGGATGCGCGGCCCATGGCACAGGACGTCGGCACACGGATCGGCGCTGGATTGACGAAGAGGCAGGCGCGACGCAGGCCGGAGCCGACGTCAGCTGAGCCGCCCGCTCGTACCCGGGCCGGGCTGCCCGTGCGGACCCCATAGCATTGGCTCGTGGATCGAGTTCCGGTCGTAGCACTCGCGTCAGGTTCCGGAACAGTTCTCCAGTCGCTCATCGATGCCTGCCGGGACTCGTCGTTCCCTGCCATGATCGCGGCAGTCGTCGCCGACCGGTCGGGCACAGGAGCCGTCACTCGCGCGATTGGGGCGAGAATACCGGTTGCGCAGGTTTCGCCAGGGGACTTCCCGGACCGCTTGGCGTGGGATGAGGCGCTGACAGAAGTCGTGTCCGCGTTCGCGCCAACGTGGATCGTCAGCGTCGGCTTCATGCGCATCCTCGGCCCGGCGTTCCTGACCAGGTTCCCTAGCCGGATCGTCAACACCCACCCGGCGCTACTGCCGTCGTTCCCGGGCGCTCACGCGGTCCGAGACGCCCTGACCTACGGTGTCCAAGTGAGTGGATGCACCGTGCATCTGGTGGATTCGGGAATCGACACAGGACCGGTTCTCGGGCAACGAGCGATCGACCTAGAGCCGGGGGACGATGAAGCGGCCCTGCACGAGCGCATCAAGGCAGTCGAACGAGTGCTACTCGTGGACATCGTCGCGCGGCTGGCGCGGTTCGGCTGCACCGTGGATGGAAGGAAGGTGACGATTCCATGAGCGACCGCACACCCGTGCGACGGGCGTTGGTTTCGGTGTACGACAAGTCGGGCCTGCCCGACCTCGCGCGCGCCCTGGACGAAGCCGGGGTCGAGATCGTGTCTACGGGCAGCACCGCCGGACACATCACAGCCGCTGGCATCCCCGTCACGCAAGTGTCGAGCGTCACCGGTTTTCCCGAATGCCTTGGCGGGCGGGTGAAGACACTGCATCCGGGAGTGCACGCGGGCCTTCTCGCAGACGTTTCGGCTCCAGAACACGTCAGCGCTCTGGCCGATCTTGGAATCGCGCCGTTCGAGCTACTGATCGTCAACCTGTATCCGTTCACGGAGACCGTCGCCAGCGGAGCCGACGCCGCTGAATGCATCGAGCAAATCGACATCGGCGGACCAGCGATGATCCGTGCGGCCGCCAAGAACCATCGTTGTGTGGCGGTGGCGGTCGAGCCCTTCGACTACGACGCGGTCGTCCAGGCAGTTGCCGACGGCGGATTCACCCTCGACCAACGGCGGGACCTGGCCGCGAAGGCATTCGCGCACACCGCCACCTACGACATCGCGGTGGCGTCCTGGCTCGGCAATGTCGTGGCGCCTGACGCGAGCGGGTTCCCACAGTGGCTCGGCGGATCCTGGGAACGCTCCGAGTTACTGCGATATGGCGAGAACCCGCACCAGAACGCTGCCCTGTACGTCGGCGGTGGTGGAGGCGGTCTGGCTGCCGCCGAGCAGCATCAGGGCAAGCAGATGTCCTACAACAACTACGTCGATTCCGACGCCGCGCTTCGGGCCGCGTTCGACCAGACAGAGCCGTGCGTAGCGATCATCAAGCACGCGAACCCCTGCGGTATCGCGATCGCCAACGATGTGGCAGAGGCCTACGGGCTAGCCCTGGAGACGGATCCCCTGTCGGCGTTCGGCAGCGTCGTTGCCACCAACGGCACGGTGACGCGCGAGATGGCCGTCGCTATGGCAGATGTGTTCACCGAAGTCCTCGTAGCGCCGGACATTGATCCCGCGGCGCTGGAAGTGCTCGCCGAGAAGAAGAACCTTCGGGTGCTCACGGTCGCTCACGACTTCACCGAACCGCGGGCCGAGTACCGACCGATCACGGGTGGAGTGTTGTTGCAGCAGGCTGATCTGGTGAACGCGCCAGGCGACGACGCCGACTCATGGCGGCTCGTTTCCGGTGAGCAGGCCGACTCGGCCGTGCTGCGGGATCTACTTTTCGCCTGGCGGGCGTGCCGTTCTGTGAAGAGCAACGCGATAATGCTGGCCAGGGACGGCGCCGCTGTCGGCGTTGGGATGGGGCAGGTCAATCGCGTGGATTCCGCGCGGCTGGCCGTGGCTCGAGCGGGCGCTGACCGGGCCAACGGGGCCGTGGCGGCTTCTGACGCGTTCTTCCCGTTCCCCGATGGTCTGCAGATTCTCATCGACGCAGGGGTGCGGGCAGTCGTTCAGCCGGGCGGATCGGTGCGTGATGACGACGTCACCGCAGCTGCCCGCGCTGCGGGTATCACTATGTACCTGACCGGGACCCGTCACTTCTGGCACTAGGCTCCAGCGCGGCCGACAACATGCAGCCTCACTGAGCCTCAGGGCCAAGGCGCTCAGCGAGCATGGCGCGGCCGACGCCGATACCGTCTAACCATGCGGGACGTAATCGCACGGGTGTGGTTCGGGGTAGTCGCGGCAATCGCTATCTGGGGAGTGACGCTCAGCGCCAGCATCTGGGTCATGACCGATCCAGCCGCCCTGGTGGCGCACGGCGGCGGACACGGGAACCCCGCCGACTTCGATAACTGGTTCGTGCGCCTAACCATCACGTTCTTCTACTTCACGATCCTGTCGAACGTCGTCGTGGGGGTGACGTCTCTGCTACTGGCGATCCGCCTTGATCGCACGTCGACGGTATTCCGGGTGTTCAGGCTCTTCGGATTGTTCTCGATCATCATCACCGGCCTGGTCGTCAACTTCTACCTCGGGAAGTTCGTCCACCTTGAGGGCATCGACCTGATCAACAACGACATGGTTCACGTCGTCGTACCGATCTTGGCCACATTGGGCTGGCTGATATTCGGCCCGAGGACTCCGTTTCGGTTCAAGTACCTGTTCTACGCGATGGGTATCGGTCTCGTCTGGCTCCTGGTCACGTTCATCC
Organism: Candidatus Nanopelagicales bacterium; assembly: GCA_030700225.1. Lineage (NCBI taxonomy): Bacteria > Bacillati > Actinomycetota > Actinomycetes > Candidatus Nanopelagicales > Candidatus Nanopelagicales bacterium. Next base: position 42,252 of record JAUYJT010000003.1, read on the forward strand.
ACGGGGCGCTCCTGCATTGGTACCCGTACCCGTTCCTGGACGTGGACAACATCGGCTACCCGAAGGCCCTCACCATCTCGTTCGCGATTCTGGCGTTCGCGTTCCTGCTTGGCATGGCGATTCTCGGACTGGACAAGGTCCTGCCTGGGCACGACAAGCTCCTCGAAGAAACCGAACAGCCAACCGCCTGAAAACGCGCCTCATCGGGGCCGGAGTGGGACAATTTCCGCCAAGTGACACGGCGACCGCCAGCGGGGTCCCCGTCGATGTTGGGAGTTGAAATGGCACCGATTCCGAGATGCACGCGCGACGGCGTCGCTCGAAGGGAGAGCAAGCATCCGCTCCGCTCCGCCGCCATCACAATCTTCGGCGTCGCGATAGCCGCAGCCGCACTCGCCCTGCCGGGCGCGGCCGCTTCCGCGCAGCTGCCTTCGGATTCCGCGCCGCCCTCGACACCACTAGAACAAGTACAGGCGCTCGTGCAACCCGCCGTTGTCTACGAGCAGATCACCTGGACTGGCTGGGTGTACGACATCACCAACGGCGGGTACTTCTCCGAGACAGAACCGTTCACCGCGACCTTCCAGTGCACGGGATTTGTCGTCAACCCCGACGGATACGTTGCCACGGCCGGACACTGCGTCAACTACGAGAATGCGGTCCGGGACGCCATCTTCACCAAGGTCGTCAACTACGCCTTTGAGAACAACTACTACGAAGCACGACCGTCGAAGGAGACGATCGCGACCTTCTCCCGCAACTGGCGCGTCGACGGCAAGTCCACAAAGGGTCAACCGGATGAGGCCGTGTCGGTCGCATATGGCGTGAGCGTGTCGGGGGAGCCCTCCGGTAAGGCGCTCCCTGCGCGGATCATCAAATCGCTTGCCTTCGACAAGGGGGACGTGGCCTTGCTGAAGATCAAGGCACAGGATCTGACAGTTGTCCCGCTGTCCAACAACGCCAACACGGGCGTTGGCACCGAGGTCGTGTCAATCGGGTATCCGATCTCCGTGGACCTCGTGACCGACGCGAACTTCAACCCCAGCTTCAAGGAGGGTTCGATCAGCGCCGAGAAGACGACTTCGGGCGGGCTTCTCCCCGTGTACGAGATAAGCGCGGCAGTGTCCGGCGGCATGAGCGGCGGGCCAACCGTTAGCAAGGTCGGTGACGTGATCGGCGTCAACAGTTTCGGGATCACCGGCGAGCCTCAGTCGTTCAACTTCGTACAGCCATCCGGAACCCTGCAGGAGCTGCTACGAGGCGAAGGCGTGGAGAACTCACTCGGGAAGGTCACCGACCTGTATCGGACCGGTCTGACCGCCTACTTCGCAGGGGACCGAGACGCGGCGATCCAGGCCTTCGACCAAGTCATCGCGATAGTGCCGAACCACCAGTTCGCCCAGCAGTACAAGCGCAAGGCCCAGGAGTTGCCGGCGTCGGGGCTCAGCCTCGGCTCACCCGCTGTCAAGATCGGCCTTGTAGTCGTAGTCGTTCTCGTGATCATCGTGGTCGTGGTGATCATCGTGGTGGCCAGACGGCGCCGCAAGGGCGGAACCGGATCCGCCGCATCCGACGCCTCGGGTCCAGCGGAGTGGGCACCTCCTCCCGCTCCACAGCCGTCGCCCGGCGGAACTGCGGGTCCGGTCACTGAGGGGCTCCCGCCCGCTGTTGCCGAGACGGCCCCAGAAGCCCCCGGAGCCCCGGCACCCGTAGCCCCGCCGGAGTCCCAGACGCCCCTGCCCGCTGAGGCAGAGGTGCCGCCCGCGCCCCAGGCCGTCGCCGATGACGACTCGGAGAGCTTCTGCCCGAACTGCGGCAAGCAGCACGCCCCCGATGCGCACTTCTGCCCACACTGCGGGCAGGACCTCACCTAGCCGCGGCCGCGCCCAGCCCTCGACAGCCCCCTCGGGCCTCGCCGACGGCTCTTGTCGTGGGCTGACTGATGCAAACCCCCTCATGATCATGCTCGTCCGCGATCTTCCCTTCCCCTAAAGGGGATACCCCTACCTGAGGGGTGGCGGATGTCCTTGATCGGTAGAGGATTTGCACCACCTGGGTCATCGGCCTGGGCCCTTCGCGCGCCGAGCCGGGGCTGGTACCTTGACAAGCCGCTAATCACGCTCAGGGCCGACGCCCCTCGTTCACGAATGGCCTGAGCCGGCGGCGGGACGGATTGGAGGCTCGCGCATTTCGAGACTCCCCTTGTCTGCTACCGCAGTGGTGGCGAGCATCGCGCTGGCGATACCGGCGAGCGGGTCGGTCACCACTGACGCACTGAAGACCGAAGCCGATCCGCCCCCATTCGCGAGCGTCACGCGGTTAACGCAGGCAGAGCGACGCGCGATGACGCCCAGCGCTTGGCGCCGTGGCTGCCCCGTGCCTCTCCGGGCGCTCCGCGTCGTGCGTGTCCGCCACTGGACCTTCTCCGGGCGGACTCGCGTAGGTCGACTGGTCGTGCACCGGAGGGTGGCGAGGCAGGTTGCTCGCATCATGAAGGACCTGTCCTCCGCGAAGTTCCCAATCCGCCGGATGCGCCCGATCCAGCGGTTCGGCGGCAGCGACTACGCCTCCATCGAGGCAGACAACACGAGCGCCTTCAACTGCCGCTACGTCGACGGAACCCAGCGCTGGTCCATGCACGCGTACGGCCGTGCCATTGATGTCAACCCGATAGAGAACCCCTACGTCTCGCGTGGCCGCACATCGCACCCGGCCAGCGACGAGTACGTGGCCCGCAGACCCGAGCGGCTAGGAATGCTGCTACCGGGAAGTGCGGCGCTCCGGGCCTTTGATGCCGCCGGGTGGACTTGGGGCGGACGATGGCGCGGAGCCAAGGACTATCAGCACGTGTCTGCCCCGTGACCTGATGCCGGGGGTCGCGACGACTTCCTAGCGCCGGCACTCCTACGCCAGTAACACAATGATCCGGGGCGAGCAGGACGTTGACTCGTTGCGCGGGGCTGGGGAGTGTGGAACGCTCGCACGATGGCGACCGCCTCGACCGACGTTCGCATCTGGATCTGAAGTTGAGGCTCGCGACCTGGCTGCGGCAGCACTTCCGCAAGCGCGCACAGTTGGCGACGTTGCTGCTCGTCGCACTGAGCTTGGTTACAGTCGCCTGCTCGGGGACGCAAGCCAATGACCCGTCAGCTGGCCCGCAGGCCGTGCTGTTCATCACCGCCCACCCAGATGACGAGACCCTCTTCGGTCTTGGTCGTTTCGCGGAACGGGGCTGGACCGTCGACATCGCATTGGTTACCAACGGCGAATCTGGCCAGGTCGTTGAGGCAATCCGCAAGAACCCGAAGTCCGACGGGGAGGTGCTCCTCGAGCGGCCACCGGGACCGGGGGTCAGGGTGGTCCCGAACCCCCCGACCGGCGCCAACGGCTCGACCATCGAATCTCCGGTCGATCTGGCGAACGAACGTCAGCGGGAGTTCACCGATTCGATGGGCAAGCAAGGGGTCAGCCGGATCTTCTTCCTGTCCGATCCGGCTCATCCGCAGTTCGAGGATTCCTGGGACAACGGGACCCGCAACTGGGACACGGCACTCCTGCAGTCCGAGTTGATGAAGATCGTTGAGCAGGTGAAGCCGGACGTGATTATCACGCTTAACCCGGATGAGCTGTGGGCTCACCCGCAGCACCAGGGCTTGGGCACAGTCGTGCAGTCGATGTGGCAAGACGACGAACTGAACTCCCGGCCAGGGACCCGCCCGGCGCTCTATGGTCTGCGCGAAATCGGCTGGTACGAGAAATCCCAGCAGCCGCAACCTGGTGACGAACAGTTCGACCGATCCGCATACTCGCCGGTACTGGGCAAGACCTATGCCGACTACTGGACGTGGGCAACGTCGTCTTACGTGTCCCAGAGTTCGCACCCGACGTGGTTCGCTGCCCGGGCGTCTGCCGGATTCCTGCCTGGCTACGGCACCGTCGACGTGATTCGTCGACTTGGCGACGTCCCGCCGGCACAGACCCTGACGTCCTTGCTGGACCGGTACCCCCCCGACTCGGCCATGAGCGACGAACCCACCACCCCGGAAATCGGGCAGGTATGGAAGCGCACGCCAACGTCTGAGTGATGGTCGCGCGGCCACCGCTAGCGGTGAGTTCTGCGAACACGCCAACAGGCCCGAGTCTCAAGAGCCCTAACTTCCCTCAAGATCTTCCGGCAGTGCATCCAGTTTGGCGTCGTCAATGACGTAGTTTGCGTAGATCAGCGGGCCCGCTTGGATCACGTCCCCGAAACTGGCGTCGATGACCTTGGCCCTCGCTGCAACCCAGCCATGTTTGAACATCGTGTGCTCCCAGTCCTCGGCGAACTTCAACGCAACAGTGTGCCCCAACTCGCCGCGGATTCCTGAAAGACCCTTTCCTATGTCACGCGACTTCACGAGGCGCCCCCGACAGGATTCGAACCTCTCGCGGCCTAAGCACGTCTCCCCTATTGACAAGGCGTGGTGCACCCCCTTTGGAGGGGGCCGCGCTGGACTCAGACCAACCCCGCCGGGAGGATGACTCCAGGTCTGACGCCCCCGCTGTCTTCGGTCAACGGGGGCGTTTCTTCGCGCCTGGGGTGACCTAACGGCATCCTGGGACTTCTATCCTGATCCACCAGGTTATGTCGTGCCCCTCTGCTCTACTCTGATAGGAGACAAGCGAAGGGGTCGCCATGGCTGTCCTCAGCAGACCGCCAACCGTGGAAACTGAAGAACTCACGGTCAAGCAAGCACATGAGTTGTTCGACAGAGAAGCTCGTCGACTCCTGGGACTGCCGGGCCAGGAGTTCCTCGACGGCTACCACTCGGGCGCCATCCAAGAGGACCCGGCGAGCCCCGGCGTGACAGAGCTAGTGATGCTTCTGCCCTTCGGCGAAGCCTGATCCTCTTGCCCGGACGAACTCCAAGCGCGGCCTACAAAGCATTCGCGAAGCCCATTCAGGAGTCCATTGCCTGCCTCAAGGGCCAAGGCAAGGTCACATGCAGCCCTGGGGGCCGGAGCGACAAGGATCAGACGCAGATCCATTCCTGGATGCTCAACGGCGACAACGGACTCCAGAACGGGCGACTCCACTTCCGCGCCTTGATGCTCTACTCGTTCACGGAGCGACCCGACGAGTTGCCCGGTGAACGCTGGAAGATCAGCACTCGCGGCTACAAGTACCAGATCGCAGTGGACGCAGAGGCGCTCATCGAATGGCACTGGCACCCGGACTCGACTCTCGGGGTGGTCTTCCCCCATCTGCATCTCCAGAAAGCCGCGCTCACTAACAAGGGCGTGATCACGCCACGAAGTCACATACCTGCCGGGCGGACATCTCTCGAATCAGTCATCCGAGCGCTTATCGCGGAGTTCAAGTGGCCGCCTACGTCCGGCGATTGGAGCGAACGGCTCGCGCTGAATGAAAGCGTCTTCCGCCTTTACGCCACGTGGAGCCAGGGGCAGCAGCCGCAACCCTGACTAGAACGCCAACGCGACGCGCGTGGGCCGCGACCAAGACAACCCCCGGCCCTGTCCAGCGAAACCCCCGGTTCAGGCGTAGCTTCGGCTACATGACCGCCCAGTTCGCCGGAGCGGTGACAGTCGCCGTCGCGACCATCGCCGCCGGTATCAGCGACTGGATCCAGGAGGAGCTCCTCCTCTCCCCGTCAGGAGCGTGGATCATCCGCGCTCGTGGCGGTGCGGCCACGACCTACGCTGTGTGGGTCGGTGGCGGCGCGTGGAGCGCCGGGGGACGCGTGTGGGAGATCGACGGCGCGGCCGCCCAAGCGTGGCTGGCGCGACACTCACCCGAACTTCTGCAAACGTTCTTCCCCGGCGCGCTCACGCCGCCGCCGCTACCGCCGCCCACAATGCCTCATCCGCCACCGCCACATACGCCGCCGTAGCCGAATGCCTGGGCAAATCCTGGGTCAACCGCAAGTCCTGGCCCGACTCCCGATAGACCTGGGTGGCGAAAGCGCGGCGGAGGCTGCGCGCGGTCCAGGCGCCCGGGAGCGCGCGGCAAGATCGCACGAGGCCATCAGCCGGAAACCGTGCGATGCTGGGCCACATGTCCGCCCCGGACCCGCGCTACACACCGCCAGGTGACGCTGGCGAGACCGCCGACACGCTAGTCGGCACAGTCACCTACTCAGTTGCAGCGGCCGTACCCGTAGGCTCCACGGTCGCGCTCGTCTCCAGCTACTACTACCTTGGCGCGGCCACAAACGGCGCCTGGCTGGCCCGCTGGGATGCGCGCGACGCCACACTCGTCCGCGAGCAGCGTGAGATCCAAGAGACGTACCACCCAGCCTGGGCGGTACTCACCGGCATCATCATCATCGTGCTGTTCGTCTGGATACTTGTGGGCCTCGTCGGATTCGCCCTCTTCTTCGTCAAGCAAACCCGGCTCGTCCCCGTGTACACCGCCACGATCGTTGTCCAGGGATCTCAGCAGATCACGGTCACCCAGCGGTACCCGTGGCAACGGGCCGCCTAGCTTCCACGGCAACCGGGGCGAACGAGGGTGATCGTGCAGATGCACCACTTCCTTCTCGGTGTTAGCCGCCACGCTGGATGAGGATGTCGGCGTCATCGTGGGTGCGGTTGAGGCGGTATGACGTAGGCCCCGTCCCGGTGTTCGGGGTGGGGCCTTGATGGTCAGGCTGACGGTTCGGTGATCGGGGTGTCGCCGGTGT
>JAUYJT010000004.1 GCA_030700225.1 Candidatus Nanopelagicales bacterium
ACCCGTTACCACGACACCGGCGACACCCCGATCACAAAACCGTCAGCCTGACCATCAAGGCCCCGCCCCGAACACCGCGACGGGGCCCACGTCACACCGCCTCACCCGCACCCGCGATGACGCCGACATCTCAGCCAGCCTTGCGGTCAACAGCTAGCATCTCAGACGGGACAGATGCGGCCCGTTTCATCAACCGCCGCTGTCCGTTTCCGTAACACGCAAACGCGCCTCAACCGTGACAGATGCGGCGCCGCCGCCTTGCACGGACTGGGCTTCTTCGTCGGTGAGTGGCGCGTCTTGGGCGGTCTTGTCATCGGTGTTGTCTTTGTCGGACATGGTTGTCTCCCGTCGTTCCGGCCGACGCGATGTCAGCCAGTAGTGACTCTATGACTCCGCGTCCATGATCGCCACCGCAGCGCGCTACCAACACCCCATCCCGGCTTTCAGCCGGATCTTCGGTGGCGCTGAGACCTTAGCCTTCAGAGACGAAGGTTTTCTTCCTTGGCCTCCAGAATCCACTCAGACCGGCGAAGGGCGGCGCCGCCTTGCACTGACTGGGCTTCTTCGTCGGTCAGTGGCGCGTCTTGCGCGTCGGACTTGCTGGTGTCTTCTTTGTCGGACATGGTTGTCTCCCGTCGTTTCGGCCGACGCGATGTCAGCCAGTAGTGACTCTATGACTTTGCGTCCATGATCGCCACCGCGGCGGGCTACGAACACCCCATCGCGGCTTTCGCCGGGATCTTCGGAGGCGCTGAGACCTTAGCCTTCAGGGACGAAGAGGTTTTCTTCCTTCCGGCGAACGGCGGCGCCGCCTTGCACTGACTGGGCTTCTTCGTCGGTCAGTGGCGCGTCTTGGGCGGTCTTGTCGTCGGTGTTGTCTTTGTCGGACATGGTTGTCTTCCCTTCGTCGCGGCCGACGCGATGTCAGCCAGTAGTGACTCTATGACTGCGCGTCCATGATCGCCACCGGTAGAGTCGCAGACCCAGACGTCCCCCAAGGTCCACGCAGGTTAGCGCCGCAGCGAGCGGCGATGGCGGTAGATGTGATTGAGTGCCATAGTGCGGCGTCAACCGAAGGTGGTGACTGCTGGTACTCACCGTGCTAGCAGCGCTGAGGCGACCTGGGAGCGGGTGCGGCCACTGCTGCCCGAGTTTGGAATAACGCGAGTCGCGGATCTGACGTGGTTGGACGACATCGGTATCCCCGTATTCCAGGCAGTCCGCCCCAAGAGCAGAGCCCTGGCCGCGTCCCAAGGCAAGGGATTGACGCGCGAATTGGCTCGAGTGTCAGCAGTGATGGAAGGCGTGGAAGGCTTCGCCGCGGAGTGTGTGCCCGTTACGCGAAGCGGACTAAGGGCAGCAGAACTTGGCTTGCCCTACGACGTCGGGGACTTGGCCCGGTCCGGTTACGAGTCGATGGCGCGATCTGTCCGATTGGACTGGACTGCCGCAGTGGACTTGATGACCGGGGCCAGCACCTATGTCCCGGTGGATGAAGTCTCACTGGACTGGACTGTTCGGTTGAGCTGGCGGCCGCCGGTATTCGCCTCCGACAGCAATGGGCTGGCCAGCGGGAACACCTACGAGGAAGCCGTTCTGCACGGCCTGTATGAGCTGCTCGAGAGAGAGGCGCTCGCCGTCGGTGGGCGCGAGACGGTGGGTGCGGCGTCGGTCACCGGGGAGCATGCGTTGACCCTGTTGGACCGGATGACGGCTTCTGGCGCGGATGTCCTTATTGAGTCAATGACGAATGAGATCGGGCTCCCGGCGTTCGCCGCTGAGATGATCGACCCATCGTTCCCTACGTCGTTCGGTGGCTATGGCGCACACTTGGACCCGGATGTGGCATTGTGCCGGGCGTTGAGCGAGGCCGTGCAGTCTCGGTCCACTGTGATCTCGGGAGCACGTGACGACATCAGTGCGTCGACCTACAAGTGGAGCAGCACTGATTGGGTCGCGCGGGACCCGGGCTCAACCATCACGTTCTCAGAGGTCGCTGAGCGCGCTCGCCATCGCGGACTGGTCCCTACGTCTGATCTGGTCGCGGATCTGGCGATCTTGCGGGACTGTCTGCGAAGCTACAGCGAGTCGGTGCTAGTCGTCGACCTCACACCTGCGGACGGCGTTCACGTCGTGAAGGTAGTCGCTCCCGGCTTGACCCCGTATCGGGGGCACTGATCATGGCATCTGGGACTGTAGTGGTATTCGCTGGACCGACCATTGGTCACAGCGGTGTCCGCGCCCTGCTCCCGGCAGCGCGGGTGATGCCTCCAATCGCGGCGGCGGACCTGTGGGACCTCGAGCTGGGCCCGGGCGACACGGTTGCCGTCATCGACGGCTACTACTTCCAGCAGCGGTCGGTGCGTCACAAGGAACTCGTGGCCTTGTGTGACCGAGGGGTCACTGTGGTCGGGGCGGCCAGCCTGGGTGCGCTGCGGGCCGCCGAACTGGAACCGTTCGGGATGATCGGTGTCGGTCAGGTGTTTCAGTGGTACCGCAGTGGATTGATCGAAGGCGATGACGAAGTCGCGGTTGTGCACGGCTCGCCCGCAGAGGGATTCCCGGCCTTCTCGGAGGCGATGGTGACGGTTCGCGCGACACTGGATGCCGCCGTGTCCGCTGGGGACTGCCCGCTGCGGAGCGCCCAGATGATGGTTGCCGCCCTGGTGGCGATGCCCTTCACGGAACGCACGGTAGCTCGAATGCGAGCCAGGGTCGCCGCCGAGCTCGGCCCCGAACTCGCCGAAGAGTTCGCTCGAATCTGGACGAAGTGGCAGGTGGACGTCAAACGCGAGGACGCTGAGACGCTGCTGCGGATGATCGCGCGAGATGAACTTCCCGAACGAGATGTTCGCAGTTTGTCTGCCCATGTGGACGAGACGGACGTCGCCGGAATCTCGCTGTTCCACGGGTGGGCCGCCGCTGAGCGGGGAACGACGGGCGACAGTGGCGCGTTCATCACGGAGGGCCTGATGGTCGCGTGCGCTCGCATGCTCGCCGCCGACTTTCCCGCGCTACACCGGCGGGTGGCATTGGCCGCGGCAGTGCCTTCGGACCCTCCGGACCCTTCGGACCAGGCTGTCCTGTCAGAGCTGCTGACGGCCCGGGGCCTAATTGATCAACCCACCGATATCGCCGCGCTGGTCAATCCGTGGCTGACCGAGGCGGAACGAGACTCTGCCGACACCGTCGAGCAGCTGACGATCTTCCTGGCCCGCACTCACACCGTGCCCTGGCTCACCGAGCAAACGGCGACCGCGATGGACCGCATGGGGATCGCCAAGCACTGGCGCGCGGTGGCCGACCGGGTCGTTCGGCTCAATGCTGAACTGATAGAGCGCCGCCCCAACTTCGACTTCGACCGAGTGCCGGTCGATGATGTCCGGCGGTGGTGCGAGCGACGCTGGCTGGGTGCCGACACCGCCGTGACTGATCAGGAATGGTTGCTGGCCCTGGCTGACCGTGGATTCGTCGACGAGCGCACTTGGCGCGATCAGGCCCGGCGCACCTTCCCGTTCGCCCTGCTGCGAGCCGATCGGTACGAGGACCTGGGGATATTCGATGAGCCCAGGCCGACGGATGCCAAGGGCGATCAGGACAACTCGCCGTCCTTGTAGCCAGCTTCTGTTCTCAGGACAGGCGGGAATGCGGTAGACCATACTGGGCGCGTGCGACCGCGACGCTCCGACCGAGTATCGGCCTGAGCGCGCGGCTGTGGCTGCGACTGAGGTGAGGGCGAATGGGCACACTCTTCCGAGATCGTGCCGCCGCCGGACAGTCGAGCGCTGACACTCTTAACGCCCAGGTGCGGATAGTTCGGCTTCCTGCTTGGGCTGCCCTCTGCTTCGCTTTGCTCCTGCTCGCCGGACTCGCGGTGTGGCTCTTCGCCGGAACGGTCGCGATTACGGTCGGCGGATCCGGAGTTGTGAACAACGCTCCCGCGAACGCGGTGGTTTCCGCCCCAGTCACCGGGTTGTTGACGCGGGCCGCCCCGCCCGTCGGAACGGTAGTGCGTGCCGGTGATGTGATCGGGAAGGTCAAGGAGTCTTGGGAGGATGAGTCGACTATCGTGCCGGTTCTCGCGCCCGTCGCTGGCACTGTGATCGGCATCGGCGCGGGCAGCCACACGGGTGTGTCATATGGCGACTATTTGGCGACGATAGCCCCTGACACGGCTGACCAGATCGGGTACCTGTTCATCCCTGTCGAAAAGGGCGGCGAGTACGTGCAGCCGGGAATGAGCGCGCTGCTCATTCCTGATTCGGCGGAAGCCTCGTCGGAAGGACAACTGCGAGGAAGAGTGACCGCGGTCAGCCCAATTCCCGTCACGCGATCGCGCATCATGTTCATCACGGCCGACCCCGAGTACACGGACATCCTGTTGAGGCAGGGGCCGTCGGTCGAGGTGCAGATTGAGTTGCTGCCCGACCCAGCGAACCCGACCGGATGGGATTGGACTCTGCCGCCAGGTCCCAGCCAGCGACTCGTGTCCGGTGTGTCCACTAATGGAACTGTTGTTCTCGAGGAAGTGAGCCCCTACCGGACGATCTTCGGGAGTTAATGATGGCGGACCTTGATCAGAGCACGGAATCCGCGCCCGAAGCCGACCTGGCCTGGACCATGGACGTTCATGGAAGGCGCGTTTCCGTGCCCACGGTGCTGCAGATGGAAGCCACCGAATGTGGAGCCGCTTGCCTGGCGATGATTCTCGGGCACTACCAGCGCTGGGTTCCGCTGGAGGATCTCCGAGTAGCTTGCGGAGTCTCCCGCGACGGTGCCAATGCCCACAACATGGTGCTGGCCGGGCGTGCTCAAGGGCTGATCGTGGACGGCTTTCGGCGGGAGCTGGAGCAGCTGCCGGATGAGCCCTTCCCGGTCATCGCGTTCTGGCGGTTTTCGCACTTCGTGGTGATTGAGGGGGTGGACAAACATGGTCTGCTGCTCAACGATCCAGCCGTTGGCCGGGTTCGGGCTGACTGGTCCGAGGCCGACCGGGATTTCACCGGTGTCGTGCTGCGAACAGCGCCTGGACCTGACTTCGCTAGAAGCGGTCGGGCACCTAGCGCCTGGCGTGGGCTGGGCCGCCGCCTGGGCGGCACCTGGTCGGCCCTGATCTACTTGACGATCGCCTGCCTAGCGCTGGCAATGCCAGTTGCCTTGGTTCCGATGGCGTTGCGTGCCTACGTGGATCGAGTGGTGATCGACGGCATCACCGACTGGATACCGGCCACTCTCACAACCCTTGTGTTCGCCGGCGCCATGACGTTGTGGCTGACCTGGTGGCAAGGGGCGGTGGCTCGACGATTGGGACTGGCGCTGTCGCAGAATCAGGCGATTGCGCTCGTCCACCACGCATTGCGACTTCCGTTGAGCTTCTTCGTTCAGCGCTACGCCGGAGACACGGCATTTCGAGTTCAACTCGTTGACGAGGTCAGCTTGGTGGCGTCAATGCAGCTGATCCCGGCGGTCGTTGGTTTGGTGACCGCGACCGTGGTTGGAGTGACGCTACTCGTCTACTCCTGGCAGCTCGCTTTGGTTGCCTTGGCGGCGGGGCTCGCTGTTGTCTTGGCTGTGCGCGGTTCAGCGCAGTGGCGCCAAAGTGCCGCTGGCCGATGGGCCCGGGAGCAGGCGGCCTTCTCAGGTTCGCTCGCGTACGGTCTGCGCAGTATCGAGACCGTGAAATCCTCCGGAACCGAGGATGATCTTTTCGTTCTCAGCTCAGGCCGTCATGCCCGCTCGGTCAATGCGCTTACCCGACTCTCGGTGTCAGCGTTGGCGCTAGCGGCTTTGCCGACCTTGACGGCGGGCATCGCGTCGGCGGTGTTCGTATCGGCCGGGGGACTGCTGGTGATGGCGCAATCCCTGTCGCCGGGTGGTTTCGTCGCCGCTCTCGCCCTGCTTCCACTGTTCCTGGGCCCGTTGGGGGCTTGGGCCGGACTCGGCGCCACTTTGCAGCAGGCTCGGGCATCCCTTGACCGTCTTGATGACCTGCTGGAATACCCGATCGATCCCACGTGCGCCGCCAGTGTCGAATCCATCGAAGAGAACGAGGCCACTGGCCGTTCTCGGGTCGCGGATTCAGCGGAACCCAGTTTGGAGTTGCGCAATCTGACCTTTGGCTTCAGTCCGTCGGCTCCTCCACTCATCCGTGACCTGTCGTTGATTCTGAGTCGGGGCCGTCGCGTTGGCTTGGTGGGGATGTCCGGATGCGGGAAGTCCACGGTCGCGCGCATGGCAGTTGGGCTGCTGCAGCCGTGGTCCGGCGAAGTGCTACTGGACGGCGTGCCCTTGCCGCAGGTACGCCGAGATCTTCGGGTGGCTCAACTCGGCTACGTGGATCAGGAGATCGTGTTGTTTCCGGGAACCGTGCGCGAGAACATCACGCTGTTCGATGCGTCCATCACGGATAGGCAGGTTGTGGCCGCCGCCCGAGGTGCGGGCATTCACGAGGAAATCGCGGCGCGTCCCGGATCCTACGACTGTGCGGTATCTGAGGGGGGCTCCAACTTCAGCGGTGGGCAGCGGCAGAGGATCGAGATCGCCCGGGCGGCTGCCGGATCGCCAGCCCTGCTCGTGCTCGATGAAGCCACCAGCGCGTTGGACCCGATGAAGGAGTTCGAGGTGATGGAGGCCCTGGCACAGTCTGGGGCGGGGCTGCTGATCATCGCTCATCGGTTGTCGACGGTTCGCGACTGCGACGAGATCTTGGTAATGGATCAGGGCCAACTCGTTGAGCGCGGAACTCACGAAGAGCTTCTCGCGCGGTCGGGTCACTACGCCGCGATGGTGTCGCTGTGAGCCCTGAACTATTCGGCGGATCTGGCAGCCCGACGTCGGACACCATTCCGCTGGAGGTCGCCGCCGACGCGGCGCTGCGCGAGATCCTGACCCCCTCCGGCATGGACGTCATCCAGGCGTCGGGCTCCGACGTCGTGGACGCACTCGTCGTCGCGGCTGCCGCCAGCGGCTTCCACGTGTCGCCGGCCCGCACGGCCCAGGTCGGTAGGGGCGAACCCACCGATGTGATGGATGCGGCTCGGCGTATCGGAGTGCCGACCCGGGCTGTGGCGCTGAAAGGCCGCTGGTGGCGCAGGGACTCTGGACCGTACATTGTTCAATGCCTTGATGGGCGGGTAGCCGCCGCCGTCCCGCGGGGGAGATCGTACGTCCTGGTTCTGGACGCGCGAGCTACTCGGCTCGATGACGGCATCGCCGCTTCCCTGAGTCCCAGGGCCTGGTCGGTGACCCCGCGGCTACCCGATGAGGCAACAGGACTACGCGAATTGGTCAAAGCGTCGGTCGGAACGAGCTTCCGATCGGACATTGTCATCGCGCTTGGCGCGGCGGTGTGCACCGCTGTGCTTGGTATCGCCGTGCCGGCCCTGTCGGGGTATGTCGTGGGCGACTTGGTGGACCGCGGCGCCGGAGCCCGGACCGTGGCGATCGGGCTTCTGCTGGTGATGGTGGCCCTAGCCGCAGCTGGCTTGATCCTGTTGCAATCGCTTCTGCTTCAGGGGCTTACGACCCGCTTGAACTCCAGGATGGTCGCTGCCCTACTCGATCGGGTAGTCCGGTTGCCTCTGTCGTTCTTCCGCGCCCATAGCGTCGGCGATCTTGTTCAACGCATCCAAGGGCTTGATCAGGTCGGATTCGCGGTTACCACCTCGTTGCTGCGGATCACTTCGGGCTTGCTGTTGGCGGTGTCCGGGTTCGCAGTGATGTTCGTCGTCAGCCCGGCGCTGGCGTGGATGGTGTGTGCTGCGCTCTTCGCCACCGGGCTTGTGGTCGTCACAATCATGTACCGACAGGTGCAAGCGCGGGAGCGCTATGTCGGGCAAGCCCTAGAGCTGTCCGGGACCACGTTGAGCCTGTTCACTGGAATCGCGAAGATCAAAGTCGCCGGTGCCGAGACGCGGATGCAGGCCTTGTGGACTTTGACCTACGCTCGGCAACAACAGGCCGCCCGGGACGCTGCCCGCGGGGTTCAGAGGCTGTCGTTGGTGGCCGCACTCGCACCGGTTCTGGTGACGGTTGTGGTAGTTCTGGGATCGATCCGTGCGTCGAACGGACTTCCGCTGGGGGCCTTCACCTCGTTCATCGCGGCCGCTGGCCAGTCCGCCGGTGCCCTGGCGGCCCTGTTGGGACCCATGAACGTTGTTGTCGGAGCGATCCCGGTTCTCAAGGCGGTCCGGGTGCTTCTGGCGGCGAGGCCAGAACCCCTTGGGTCGGCTGCCGCGGATCCCGTGCTGGAGGGCGGTGTCGAACTGGCGGAGGTGTCGTTCAAGTACGACGAAACCGGACCCGACGTGCTGTCACACGTGTCGCTTCAAGTCGCGCCCGGGGAGTTCGTCGCCATCGCAGGGCCGAGCGGCGCTGGCAAGAGCACGCTGCTGCGAGTCTTGATCGGCCTTGAAGTGCCCACCTCCGGTGAGGTTCTCTTCGACGGCCGACCACTGGAGCGACTGGGTTCGGATTCGATTCGCCGACAGATCGGCGCGGTGGCTCAGTCCGCTGAGCTGGCTAGCGGCACGATCCTGGACAACATCATTGGCGCTTCGCCGCTGACCGAATCGGATGCTTGGGCCGCTGCCGAACTAGCCGGGATTGCCGCGGACATCCGTGCGATGCCGATGGGTATGCGAACCTTTGTCAGCGACGGTGCGGCCACCTTCTCTGGCGGCCAGAAGCAGCGCATCATGCTGGCTCGTGCGCTCGTTCGCAATCCCAGAATTCTGCTGCTGGACGAGGCAACAAGCGCGTTGGACAATCGAACTCAGGCGGCGGTCGGCGACAGCATGCGGGCACTTGGCGCCACCCGTATCGTCGTCGCCCATCGACTGACAACGATCCGCGACGCTGACCGGATCTATGTGGTGGACGGCGGCCGGATCGTTGAGCATGGCTCCTACGAAGAACTGATGCGACGCCGGGGTGTGTTCTTCGCGCTTGCCGCCCGGCAGCTGAGTGCCTAGCCGGGCCTGCTGCCCCTCGGACACACCGCGCCTTCCGGACCCTGTTCCGGTGATCACCACGTGCCCGAATGGCAACCACGGGCGTTCCCGGGCACACTGCTCGCAGGACGCCTGACGAATGGAGGCCACCATGAACAGAAAACGCACCGCGATCGCGGCAGTCGCCGTCGGCATCACCCTGCTACTGGGCGCGTGCTCCAACTCGGAAAGCACCACGCCGACCCCCGAAGACACGAGCCGCGACATAGGCGCCTCACCGGGCACCCAGTCCGAAACCTACCGCAACTGCGAGGGCATCATGCCGGCACCCGGCGTCGACCTGTCCAACTGCGACCTAGCCGGGGTGTACTACCTGGCACGCGCGGACCTGAGCATGGCGAAACTGGACAGGGCGAACCTGAAAGGGACATTACTGTCCGCGACGATCCTGTACAAGGCGGACCTGAGCGATGCGTTCCTGGAGGGGGCGAACCTGAGCTGGGCGGACCTGGAGGGGGCGGACCTGCCGAAGGCGAACCTGGGCAAGGCGAATCTGTTTAAGGCGGACCTGACGAAGGCGAACCTGAGCTGGGCGGACCTGGAGGGGGCGGACCTGACCCAGGCGAAACTGGGCAAGGCGAACCTGATGAAGGCGAACCTGCCGAAGGCGAACCTGCCGAAGGCGGACCTGAGCGATGCGTTCCTGGAGGGGGCGAACCTGAGCGACGCGGACCTGACGAAGGCGAACCTGACCGGGGCGAACCTGACCGGGGCGGACCTGACCGGGGCGGACCTGACCGGGGCAATTTGGATCGATCGTCGGAGTTGCGATCGAGGCTCGATAGGGAAGTGCGTATTGCGGTGACTAGTCTAAGCGCGCCTCGCTGATCTTTGGGTGGCTACCGACTCGGTGACCCCGGGATGAACAACGGGGCATCCGACATCCACGACAGCCGCGCGGCAGCTGATGCCCCGACACCGGACACCCGTATTCCAAGATCACCTCACGATTGCGACACGTGGATCACATTCAATGGTCGATGCGGGATTCAACCGGATCCTCGGCGTTGTATCTGCAGGCTGTGAAACTGTGAGCAGGTTGCCCGCGGATCCTGCACGCCGGGCGGCGGCCGGGCGTGGATCGGACGAATCGGACATACCGGGCGCAGCGGCTCACGGCGGAGCGGCGCGCTGCGACGTCGCACACTCCTGGCGCCCGCCTGTGCCCCGAACGAGGCTGTTCGCGGGCTACGGTGGCGGGGGAGGTCAGATGGAACTCGGCGGTACCCACATGATCTACCGGCGTAGCGGCAAGGGAGATCTGCCGCATCAGCGGGCGGCGCAGAACGCTGCTGGTTGGGTGGGCGATCGCTTCTTCCGAGCGATCGCCAGGGCTGGTCGCCTTCACCCCCAGGCCGACCCGTCGCTGCACGGTGTGGAGGTCATCCATGACCTTAGCTACGCGCCCCCCGGGGACCGGGAGAACTCACGGGCCCACCGGCTCGACGTCTATCGGCCAACCGGCGCGGGCGAGGGGATGCCGACCGTGCTGTACATACACGGGGGCGCGTTCCACTCGTTGTCGAAAGACACGCACTGGATCATGGGCCTTGCCTACGCGCGCCAGGGCTACCTCGTCTTCGTGATCAACTACCGGGTGGCGCCCAGGCACAAGTTCCCGGCGGCTGCCCAAGACGTGGCGCGGGCATTCACTTGGACGGTCGAGCACGCGGCCGACTTCGGCGGGGATCCCCGGCGGGTCGTCGTCGCTGGCGAGTCCGCGGGGGCCAACTTGGCCGCTTCGCTGACGGTCATGGCGTGCTTCGACCGGCCTGAGCCCTGGGCGGCTGACGTATCGGCCACCGGAGTGACGCCGACCGCCTGCCTGCCAGCGTGCGGCCTGCTTCAGGTGTCAGACACCGAGCGGTTCACGCGGAGGCGCAGTCTGCCGGGGTTCATTCGCAACCAGATCGTCAGGTGCGAGGCTGGCTACCTGCACGGTGCGCGCCTCGGATCCGGTGGCGTTGACCTGGCAGATCCGTTGCTTGTGCTGGAGTCGAACGAAGTCCCGACTCGCCCGCTGCCCCCGTTCTTCGCGCTGGTGGGTACCCGCGACCCTCTCCTGGATGACACGCGCCGACTCGAGGCAGCCCTTCGTGCTCGCGGCGCCGACGTCGAAGCGAAGTACTACCCTGGCGGCCTGCACGGCTTTCACGCTGTGCCGATGTTGCGTAACGCTCGGCGATCGTGGAGAGACCAGTTCGCGTTCCTCGACCGGGTCTTGGCGCGCACCTGATGCAAATCCTCTGTTGATCAAGCTCGTTCGCGATCTTCCCCGCTCACGTGATCGCGAATGTCCAAGGTCAACAGAGGATATGCATCATCTGGGCCGGCGCACACCGAGGCTCGGACCGACCACCTGCGTGGAAGGGATCCCAGAAGCTGACCACTCACGATCTGCGGATCGAAGCTTGGTTCCGGGCATGCGCGCGACCCAGGTGAACTTCGACTCGAATTCAGCGATGGCAGCGTGATCGATGCCGGACCGAGCCACAGGCATGAAGCCGGGACGTCCCCGCCGACTAGCGAGTCGCCCGTAAGCTTATCCAGCGGAGCGTTCGTAACTTTCGCAACTGCGTTACAGTGAAAGGGCAAGGACATGCGAGGCAAGGAGGAGCCATGAACGCGACCGACGCAGAGGTCGTTAGTCCTGCGCCCGCTGACGCTGACGAACTGGCCAAGGTTCTCAGCTTCATGGAGGCGCACGAGGCGCGTCACGGCACATCGCCTGAGTCGGCGTTCTACCTGACCGGCTCCGGCGAGCACGATCGTGTGGAACTCACCAAGCAGCTTCACGCCATCCTCAAGCAGGTCGTTCAGGCTCTGAGTCACGGCCAATCGGTCAGCATCCTGACCCGCGATCAGGAGATCTCCACTCAGCAGGCCGCGGAGATCCTCGGCCTGAGCCGCCCCACCGTCGTGCGCCTGATTAGCGAAGGTGAACTCGCGGCCCATGTGCCAGGAACGGTGCGCCGCAAGCTTCGGCTGGCCGACGTGCTCGCCTACCGTGAGGGACTGCGCGCCCGGCGCAACCGCTTCATCGCCGAGGGTTCGGCGGAGTACGACGACGTCGAAGACGACGACGTAACCTCGCTACTCGCCGAGGCCCGTCGCAATCGCTGAGGTTCGCGGGCTCTGGCAAACTCGTCACGTGTACCGCGCCGTCCTCGACACCTGTGCCCTGGTGCCGGGGCTTCAGCGGAACTTCCTGCTCCAGCTCGCAGATGAGGACGCCTTCGCTCCGCTCTGGGGGTCGGGAATCCTCTCCGAACTGGACTACGTCCTTGCGCGCCTCGATCCCAAGCGCGGCCGCGAGGGTAGCGAGGAGCGAAGGCGCCATCTCTTCGAGCAGATGAGTCAGGCTTTTCCCGGCGCTGAGATCAACGCCCCGAAGGATCGCGACTACGACTACGGGCAGAGCGACGCGGACGACGGGCACGTTGCCCACGCCGCCATCATCGGGAAGGCCGACGCGATCGTCACTGACGACACACGAGCGGGGTTCAGATCCTCCTCTGTCCTGATCGACGCGGGGATCGCTATCCTCTGCCCGCACCAGTTCGCCGCGAACACCGTCGCCGAGATCCTCGAGCGCGAACTGTTGAGGGGCCCGTGACTGATCTGGCCGATGCAGTCCTCCCGCTCCTCAGGACACGTGCTGATCTCCACCGCTGGCGTGCCTCGAACGAGCATGGCCGCCAGATGCACGAGGCCGTCGACATCCTCGACGAAGCGATTCCGACAACCGACCCGGCCGAGGTCTACCCCGTCACGCACAAGGCCCTTGCTTCCGCGATCAAGGTCATCACCCGTGCCGACGACTCCAGCGGGATCATTGGCGACGCCTGCCACCGCCTGCTCGACCTCCACCCGAAGGCTGCGGTGGCCGCCCAGGTCCCGGCTAGCAAACTGATCGTCTGGATGATGAAGTTGCGGTTCGCGACGGCAAGGGCCCATTCGACGCCATCGGGTGCGAGGACACCGAGCTTGGAGAGTGGGTTGGCGGCCTCGCGTTCCATCAGAGGAGCACCGCCTCTCGGCGGATGTCATCATCGATCCGCGGCTTGAGTCCGCCGTACTCGACAAGGTCGACCTCGCGCCCGAGGACCTGCTCGATGAGACGCTTGAACCGAATGAACCCAAACGAGGATGTCCCCTCGGGCGCCTCGACGATGAGGTCGATGTCGGAGTCTCGTCGGGCTTGGCGGCGTGCGACGGACCCGAACGCAGCGAGCCTGGTGTAGCCGTGATCGGCGGCGAGAGCCTTGAGGATGGGCGCTGCCGCTTCGAGCAGGACCTCGGGGTGGAGGTCGTCGAGCTGGGGGGCGAACTTGAGCTGCTGACTGACCGCAGGCTGGCTGATGCCGAGCGCGTCGGCGATCTGGCGCTGGCTCATGCCCGTTGCGACCATCGCGCGCAGCGCCAGTACGCGTCGCAGCCGCGCGACTTCTTCGCCGCGTCGGGCGTCGCGGTACTCCGCAGAGAGTGACATAAGACGATCTTATCAGCACGAGGGCTGCTGACGTGTGAGGCAGGCGCAGCTCAGGGCTGGCGTCGCCGGAAGCGCAGGCATGTCGCGGCCGCGGCACCAGACGTCCCGTGCCGCCAGACCGAGGCACGGGAGGTGCGGGTGGATACGTCGAAGCGAAGTACTACCTTGGCGGTCCGGCAGCAGATCGGCATCAGTCTTTCGCGCTCCCGGCCCTCAGGGCCACGACGCTCAGTCCGTTGATGCCTGAGAAGTCGTCAGGGTTCGCGGTGTAGACAGGCATGCTGTTGGCGATCGCGATAGCAGCGATGAGTGCGTCGTAGGCCCTGGCTTTGTGCATGCGCCCAGAGCGGCGCAGCGCGGAAGCCACTTGACCGAAAACGCGTGCGGCGGGAGCGTCGAACGGCAGCGGGTCGAAATCCGACTCGGCTTGTTGGAGGACGCTCTGCCGCCGGGCTCGCTCCGCGGCATCGTCGGTGACCAGCGGTCCGGCCGACAGCTCCGCGAGTGTGATAGTCGTGATCAGTGGCGTCTCAGGTAGAGCTGACGCGTCGCTCAGCGTCGGGAGAGCGATGATCGCGGACGTGTCAAGAATGCCGACGGAGGCACTCATACCGAATCGTCCATGACTTCGGCCATGTCAGCGCGGAGCCGGACGAGATCGATCACGGCGACGTTGCGCCAGCGCTCGATGAGAGCTGGACCGGACAGTGGAGGCCTGGGCAGGGCGGTGAGTTCCATGATGGGCTTGCCCGCGCGGGTGACCGTGACATGTTCACCAGCTAGTACTCGGTCCGCGACAGCTCCGCCGCTGTTTCTGAGCTCGCGAATCGGAACATTGGACACACAGTCAGTGTCTCACATGTGAGACGCCGACAGAGCGCCGTCGCGACGGGTCAGAAACTCGAATTCGTGAGGGAAAGGCGGCGTGAACCATCAAGATCACAACAAGTAGCGGGGGCAGGATTTGAACCTGCGACCTCTGGGTTATGAGCCCAGCGAGCTACCGAACTGCTCCACCCCGCGATGATCGCCACCGCGACTTCGCAAGGATACATGGCCGGGCTCGGGGCCGCCAACCGCCGACTGAGCCTGTCGGTGCGCGGGTCCGACGGGTGTGCGCGGTCAGGCACCCTGCTCGTTGTCCGGTTGCTCCCCAGCGGACTCGTCCTGTGGCTGGCTCGGAGCCTCGCCCGGAGCCGGGCTGGCGTCGGGGTTCGGTGCTTCAACAGATGGTTTCTTGCCCTGGATCTCGGCATTGGCCTTGGCGGCACGGTCCAGAGCGTTCTTCAAAGCCTCTTGGGCCTTGCCGTAGGCGGCGAAGTCGCCCTTGGCCAGCGCCGCTTGGCCGCTGGCGTACGCCTTGGACGCGTCCTCCAAGGCTTGAGCCAGCTTCTGTTGGGCGGTGGACTTGTCGGATTCCTTAGAGGTGTCGCCGGTGACGTTGAATACCCTCGTCAGTGCCTCGTCCACCGTGTCGGCCATCACCACTGCCTGGCCGTAGGACGCGAGCACTTTTTGCAGCAGCGGATAACCCTGTCCCCCAGCGGCAGCCACGTAGATCGGCTCGACGTACAGCATGCCTTCGGCGACCGGCAGGGACAGAAGGTTGCCGGGCACGACGTCTGAGCCGCCCGCGCGCAGCAAAGTCAGTTGGGAAGAGATCACCGTGTCGGCTTCGAAGTTGCTCTGGACCTGGGTCGGGCCGGGAATCACAGTGTTCCTCGGCATCTGCAGAATCTGGATCTTCCCGTAGTCGGGGCCCGGTGTGGAGTTCGCGGCCATGAACGCGGCAAGAGTCTCCCGTCGGCTGGGCGAGAAGGACGTCGTGAGTGAGAAGCTCGGCTCGCGCGCCCCGGGCATCTGAAGCGTTAGGAAGTACGGGGCCTGGTAGGCGCTCGCGCCGGGCTTGGTCGGGTCGAACGGGATGATCCAGACATCTCCGCCTGAGTAGAACGTCGATGGGTCCGTGACGTGATAGCGGCTCACGATCGCTCGCTGCACCTTGAAAATGTCCTCGGGGTACCGGATGTGCTCCAGAACGCTAGGGGGTATGTCGGACTTGGGCTGAACCGTTCCCGGGAAGACACGCATCCACGTTTGGGCCACCGGGTCGGTTTCGTCCCACTGGTAAAGAGTGACCGTTCCGTCGTAGGCGTCGACCGTGGCCTTCACGGAGTTGCGCATGTAGGTGACCTGGGTTCTCGCCTGAGCGGAGATCGACCTTGAGGTCGTGGTGACCGCGTCACTCGTGGCTTCGCTCAGAGTCGTTCGCGATGCGTTTGGGTACTGGTTCGACGTGGTGTAGCCGTCGACGATCCACGTGATCCTTCCGTCCTGCACGACCGGGTAGGGGTGGCTGTCCAACGTCAGCCACGGGGCGACCTTCGACACCCGGTCTCTGGGATCCCGGTCCCACAGGACCCTCGAGTCCTCGTTAACCAGATCGGACAACAGGATGTTCGGGTCTTGGAACTTCGTCGCGAAGACGAGCCGGTTGAACAACCCACCCATGGCGGCGCCGCCTGTTCCCTCATACGTGTTGTTCCGCTGGCCGGTCGGGCTGGAGTCATCCGGATAGTCCAGCTCCTGCGGCGTGGCGCCCGCAGGAGCGCCGACGATGGAGTAGGGCGGCGACATCTCCCCGAAGTACACGCGCGGCTGTTCGATGTCGAGCCTGCCGACCGGCGGCACGTCACGTTCGAAGAAGTCGGGCTTGCCGTCCTTGAGGATCGTGTTGTCGTATGCGGAAACGAATCCGAATCCGTGCGTGTACACGGTCTTGTCGTTGGTCCAGTTGCGCTGGCCGTCAGGAATCCCGGCCTGGTTCAGCTCGCGGACCGAAACGACTGCCCCCTGCGGAGTGCCACTGGTCAGCGGGTAGCGGTCGATGTTCAACGCGTCGGGGAAGGCGTAGTAGCCGCGGATCTGCTGTAACTGCCGGAAGGTCGGGCTGATGATCGCGGGGTCAAGGAGCCGGATGTTCTTCAGAGTCCCCTTGTCCGTCTTCAGGACAGCGTCAGGAGCAACCAGCTTGCCTGGATAGTCCTGGACCTCAGAGCCGTCCAGACCGTACGAGGTGCGCGTGGCGGTGATGTTGTTCTGGATGTACGGGCGTTCCCGCACCTCCTCGGTCGGGCTGACCTGGAAGGTCTGCACGATCGCGGGATAGAGCCACCCGATGACGATGCTCGACAGCACGAGCAACGCCAGCCCGATCAGAGGCAGCGCCCAGCGGCGGCGAGTGGCTCCGATGAACAGCAGGATCGCGACGATCAGTGAGGCGAACATTAGGATGGTCTTACCCGGCAGGATCGCGTTCGCGTCGACATACTTCATGCCCGTGAACCCTGACCCCTGAACGAGTGACTGGCTCGCGGTGGCCAGCTCGAACCGGTCCAGCCAGTATGAGCCTGCCTTCACGATCAGCAGTACGCCCGCCAGTATCCCCAGGTGAGTCTGCGCCGCGGGCGAGATCCCGCGGTCCGACCCCTGGACCCGCAAGCCGCCGTACAGGTAGTGCACAGCTACGGCGGTGACCAGGGAGAGAAGCAGCAAGGCGAACAGGAAGCCCAAGAGGAACCGGAGCCACGGGACCTGGAAGACGAAGAACCCGATGTCAACTCCGAACACGGGGTCCGTTTGCCCGAAATCGCCACCCTCACGCCACATCTGGTAGGTGGGCCATTCGGCTGCCGCGGACAGTCCGGTCATCAGCCCCAAGAACGCGCAGCCTCCTGCGGCCAGGATCAAGCGATACGGCTCCAGGGATGCCCGGTAGCGCTGCAAAGAGACCTGCTCGGGCGTCATCCTGGCGAAAGTCGGCCTGGACCGGAAGGCGATGGCCGCGTTGATGCCGATAACCGCGCCCATCACGGCGCCGAAGACCACGAAGAGACCTATCTGGGTAGTCAGAGTTGTCGTGAAGACCGACGTCTTGTCGACCGAGTCGAACCAGAGCCAGTCGGAGTAGATGCCGACGAACACGATGAATAGCAGCACGAGTCCGCCCAGAACCAGCAGGGTGGGCGCCAGAGCGCGGCTTCGGCCCGGAGGCTCGGCGACGTCGGTGCGACCATATGGGCCGGGCCCGCTGCCTGATGCGCTTCCCGGCATTTCAAACGACATAGCGCCGAGCCTAACGCGCTGTAGGCGACGCGAGAGAGGCCGGGCAAGTCGGAAGCTCATCGCCGGACTGCCAACGTTTGATCGCGTCCACGGCTTCGGACAGGGTCGAGACTGGGACGATGGGCAGCTCCGGCTGCTGGGCTCCCACGACGTCATCGCAGTTACCGGCGGGTGCGAGGAATAGCTGAACCCCGGCTCGGGAGGCCGCCAGGATCTTCTTGTCTATCCCGCCGATCTCGCCGACTTCCCCGTTGGGCTTGATCGTGCCGGTGCCAGCGACCTGGCGCCCGGCGAGCAGGTCTTCGGGGGTGAGCTTGTCGACTATCGCGACGGCCAGCATCAGTCCCGCGCTTGGGCCTCCAATGTCCGGTAGGGAGAGGACCGGCTTGAAGTTCGACACGTACTGTCCCCCGACGGTGATTCCGATGATGGCGCGATCTGAATCGTCGGGGCTGGCGGTCGTCTTGATCGTCTCGTCCAACCTCTGGCCGCCTCGCTCGACCCGCAGGTTTAGCTCGTTGCCTGGAGGGCGGCTGGACACCTGCTTCGCGACTTGTCCGGAGCTGGAAACGCGGTGACCGTCCACTGATCGGATCACGTCGCCGGGTTGGAGCTTGCCGTCGGACGGGGATCCGGGTTTGACGCTGGACACCACGGCGTCGGTCACGGGGCGGTGCAGGTAGTTGGCGGCCGCGGCGAGAGCATCGGATTGGGATTGGCTGAAGACTTGTTGTTCGAGGGCTCGTTCCTCCTGGCCTGGGTCCCCGCTTGGGTACCTCGCCTGGACAGGCAGGACGGTCACGTCCGGTGTGAGTAGTCCCCAGATGGCTGTCGCGACGGAGATGCTCCCGGAGGGCCCGCCGGCCTCAGCGACGGTCGTCATGTCGAGCTCACCGGTCGTGGGGTAAGAGCGGGTGCCCTCGATCTTGAGCACTGGCTCGCCGTCGTGCTCCCCGAGTATGTCGAAGACTGGACCAGGCGCCAGAGTCACGAAAGGGGCTGGGGCGATGACCGCTGTGCCAGCGACGGCGACCAGGAGTATCCAGGCGCTGGCGTACCAGAACTGGCGCCGACTCATCTGTGGGCCTGGGCGTCGCGAGGGACCGGCGTGCGGCGCAGGGCCTTCTCCATCCTTGCCAGACGGCGAGCCCGGTCCGCGGAACTAAGGTCCCGCTTCCGGGACCGCGCAATGAACAACAAGGCGATGAGGCCACACGTCGCAAGCAAGATCGTCGCGGCCAGCCAGACGAGCGGCTCCACGCAGTTCCTCTCGCTCGATCAGACCCACAAGTATGCATCCAGATCCACATGTGGCCAACGCCATCGGCTCGGCCATTCGTGTCCAGCCCGCTACGGGGATAGGTTGATCCCACACCCTGCAGGAGGACGCATGAGCGGCAACTTCCCCTTCGGCTTCACGCCGCCGGATCCGGACAAGCCAGGAGGCGATCCGACCGGCGGTTTCGACATGTCCCAGCTTGGGTCCGCTCTTGAATCTCTCGGGCGGATGCTCCAGTCAGGCGAGACCGGACCGGTGAACTGGGACTTGGCAAGTCAGATGGCCAAACAGCACGAGGCGCAGCAGAGTGACCCGGAGTTGACCGCCGGAGAGCGGTCGGCTGTCGCGGACGCGGCCATGCTGGCGGATCACTGGCTCGACGGGGCTTGCTCGTTCGCCGCGAGCGATGCGGGTGCCGTCGCGTGGACGCGCCGGGAGTGGGTAGACGGCACATTACCGACCTGGCAGGAAGTCATCACGCCCGTCGCCGAACAGGTCCAAGGCACCTTGGGTGGATTGATCGCTGGACAGGCCATGCCGGGAATGGATGAGCAGGCCGCTGCGATGATGGGCCCACTGGCCGGCATGGCCAAACAGCTCGGCGCGGCACTGTTCGCCGCGCAAGTCGGGCAGGGACTAGGGACGCTGTCAGGAGAAGTCCTGTCGGCCAGCGATATTGGCATCCCACTCACCCGGAGTGGCCGACCAACCATTCTTCCCGGCAACGCGGGTCAGTTCGCTGACGGGTTGGGGCTCGATCGCCAGGATGTGCTTCTCTACGTGGCGCTGCGAGAGTGCGCCCACGAACGGTTGTTCACGCACGTCCCGTGGCTGCGCTCGCGACTTGAAGCCGCGGTCGCCGCTTACGCTCGCGGGATCCACGTCGATACCGATCGGATCGAGCAGGCAGTGGCCCAGATCGACCCCGCCAATCCCGAGTCGATGCAGGAAGTCTTGTCCGGGGGCGTGCTTGAACCTCAGGACACCCCAGAGCAGCGCGCGGCCTTGTCCAGGTTGGAGACCCTGCTGGCGATGGTTGAGGGCTGGGTGGAGCACGTTGTTACTGAGGCGGTGGCGGACCGGATGCCGGACCTTGGCAGGTTGTCAGAGGCGATGCGCCGACGCCGCGCTGCGGGTGGGCCGGCTGAGAAGACCTTCGCGACGCTCGTCGGACTGGAGCTTCGCCCCCGAAGGCTCAGGGAAGCAGCCCAGTTCTGGGGCATGGTTCTTACGGCGGAGGATGCCGCTGGGCGTGACGCACTGTGGGAGCACCCCGACCTGTTGCCCGCGGCCGACGACTTGGACGACATCGATGGCTACTGGGAGCGGCGTCAGTCGTCCGAGCCGCTCCAAGTGCCTGAAGATCCTGGGGCCGCAGGCGAGTAGGCGTGCTGTCCGATCTGATCAGGTCGTCAGTTTGTACTTGCCGTACCGCCGTTTGACGAAGAATCCGGCGATGCGGTTCGTCATGGACGGCTTGCGGGCGAAGTCATCGATGTTGGCGGCGATCCAGTCCGCGACCGCGACCGGCGCCTGTCCGGTGACCCGGGCGACTGTGTCCGTCACCAGGTCCGCGTCGCCGTTCCGCCAGGCGCGCAGGTGACACAGGACGTTGATCTCGAGGGCACGCATGTCGGGGTAGGCGCCGTGCTCGAGCAGCATCTTCGCGAATTCGTCCTCGGGCAGGTCGTAGTAGGGGATGGGCCGATGTAGTGCGTTCGAGAACAAGGCGGTGACCTCAGCCATGTCCAGCGCAGCGGGGCCGGTGCACTCGAGGTTCTCTCCCTCGTGCCCCGCCGTCGTGATCACCGTTGCGGACACGCGGGCGACATCGGCCAGCGCGACGAGACCGACCCGGCCCCTCCCGCTCATGCCCATGACAGCTCCCATCCTCAGCTGCGAGGCGAACGGCGCCAGCGATGTCTCCATCACGGAGTTGGGAGATACGAGCGTCCAGGGCAACCCTGAGTTCTTCAGATGGTTGATCGACTCCACGTGCATCGAGTCGAGCGAGTCGCCATGATGGCGCACGGCCCCGTAGATGGCCACGATGTGGGGTGCGCCGCCAGCCCGTGCTGCGTCGACGACGGCGGTTTCCCGTTCCGCGATGTGCCCATCCATCGGCGATGAAAGGTACACATGTGTGACGTCTGTCAGAGGCGCGACGAGCGAGGCCGGGTCATCCATGTCCCCTTCGACGACTTCGATGTTGTTGCCTGACAGCTTGAACTTCGACCGGTCGCGGACCATCGCTCGCACCTGGATGTCGTCGCGGTTGGCGAGTTCGGCGACGAGCGCATGGCCGAACATCCCGTTCCCGGTTGTCACGAGCACACGTCGGGTCATGTGTCGTCCTCCTGATCGAACTGTCGGCCGCGTGCCACCAGAACTAAGGCTGAGACGTACTCTCCGCTACGGGTAGCCGCAAGGCCCCAGGCGCGCTGGCGGGGACGGCCGGGGAGTTCGGCGGGACAGGGTCGACCCTGCGGTACGGCTCACCCTGTTCGGGACGCGGGTCGGCCTCGCCGCGGTTGGGCCACATGGCGAAGGCACGCTCGGCTTGCGCCGTGATCGTCAGCGAGGGGTTGACCCCGAGGTTCGCTGTCACGGCCGCTCCGTCGACGACGTGGAGCCCGTCGTAGCCCCAGGCCCTGTGGTACGGGTCGATGACACCGGTCTCGGGTGACTCCGAAATAGGCGCTCCGCCGATGAAGTGGGCGGTCAGCGGGGCCGAGATGACTTCACCGAAGTTCCCACCAGGTATGCCGTCGACGCGCGCGGCCATCCGGCGTACCGCGTCGTTAGCGGCTGGGATCCAGCTCGGCGAAGGCTCGCCCATCCCCTGCTTCGACGTCAGCTTCCAACGTCCAGATCGGGTCTTCTTGCTGTAGACGGTCAGCGAGTTATCAACCGGTTGCATGCAAAGCGCGATCACGCTGCGCTCCGACCATCCGCGGATCCCCGCGTACAAGCCCACGAAGTCCCTGGGCCGCTTGGCGACGGTCTTGACCCATGTCTTCCAACGAGGAACGCCCGGCTCCTCGTCAGTCATGACAGTCCCCAGCAGTCCCATCATGTTCGAGCCCTTGCCATACCGGACCGGCTCGATGTGAGTGTGAGGCTCGGGGAAGAACGACGAAGTGATCGCTACGCCGCGCGTGAAGTCGCGACGCCGGTCACGCGAGATCGCTCCCAGCAGGCTCTCGGAGTTCGTGCGCGAAAGCTCTCCCAGCGCTGGGCTCAGCGCGTGCAGGTGTCCTTCGTCCTTCATCCTGTGCAGCAGCTTCTGAGTGTTGAAAGTTCCCGCGGCGAAGACGACGTGCTCGGCTGAGAACTCCCGGCGACCCCGCTTGGGCAAGATCCCCGTGCGTTCGCTCTCGACGGCGAACCCCCCACCGGGAAGCGGGCGGATCGCCCGGACCGTAGTCATCGGGAACACTTCAGCGCCAGCGTTCTCGGCGAGCCAGATGTAGTTCTTGGCCAGGGTGTTCTTCGCGTTGTTCGGGCATCCGGTCATGCATGAGCCGCACTCCCTGCAGCCGTTGCGTTCCGGGCCCGCCCCTCCGAAGAAGGGATCTGGCGACTTCACTCCCGGCCCGTCACCGAAGAACACCCCGACTGGAGCCATCCGGAAGGTGTGACCAGCCCCCATCTCATCCGCCACGGCCTTCATGATCTCGTCGGCTGGCGTCATGTGCGGGTTCTCGACCACGCCCAGCATCCTGGCGGCCTGGTCGTAGTAGGGAGCCAGCTCGGTGGACCAATCGGTGATGCCACTCCACTGCGGGTCGTCGAAGAACCGCTTCGGAGGCACGTACAGCGTGTTCGCGTAGACGAGAGACCCTCCGCCGACCCCGGCTCCCGCAAGGATGATGACGTTCCGCAGGAAGTGCATCCGCTGGATTCCCGTCATGCCCAGCCTGGGTGCCCACAGGAACTTGCGAAGCCGCCAGGATGTCTTCGGGAAGCTGTAGTCGTCGAACCTGCGGCCCGCCTCCAGCATGCCGACGCGGTAGCCCTTCTCGGTGAGGCGCAACGCCGCGACCGAACCGCCGAATCCGGATCCGATCACAACCGCGTCGAAGTCGAACGAGTCCATGCTTGCCCTCCCAGGCTTCGCCGAGCCCTACTTCAGGCCAAGCCGCTTCATTATCCCTATGGAGACCGTCAGCGCGTTGCCCCACTGCTCGTCGCTGAGGCCGAACTGAGCTCCGAGTCCGAGCAAACGCTGGTTGGCGACTGTCTGCGACTCGGTGTACTTCAGAAGTCCCTCGTCGCCGTGTCTTCTGCCCATGCCCGAGTCGCCCATGCCGCCCATGGTCGAGGTGTTGCTGCCGAAGGCGGCCGCGTACCCCTCATTGATGTTGACGGTGCCGACCCTAAGGCGCTGGGCAATGTCGTGACCGCGCTTCCAGCTCCTTGTCAGGACGGAACCGTTCAGGCCATACTCAGTGTCGTTTGACGCCGCCACGACCTCGTCATCCGTGTCGAACGGGTACACCGAAACTACTGGGCCGAACGTCTCCTCCCGGTAGACAGTCATACCGGCGGTGACATCGGCGAGCACCGTTGGCTCATAGGCGTAGGGGCCAAGATCGGGGCGAGCCTTGCCTCCGGCGAGGACGCTGGCTCCCTTCGCGGTGGCGTCGTCCACGTGGCTCTCGACGGTCCGCAGCTGGCCCTCCGATATCAACGACCCCATGTCGGCTCCCCAGCCGACGCCGACTTCGAGACGCATTCGCGCGACGCGGGGGATGAACAGGCTGAGGAATTCGTCCCAGACTGACCGGTGGATGTACATGCGCTCGATGGAGATGCACAGCTGCCCAGCGTTGGCGAAGCAGGCGCGCACAGCGACCTCGGCCGCCCGCGGCAGATCGGCGTCGTCGCACACGATCAGCGCGTTCTTGCCGCCCAGCTCCATTGAGCAGCCGATCAGGCGCTCTCCGCAGGCTGCGGCCAGAACCCGGCCAACCCGTGTGGAGCCGGTGAACATCAGGTAGTCGCTTTCGGCGACGATCGCGGGTCCGAGTTTGGACCCGGCTCCAACAACGATGCTCATCACGTCATCGGGAAGTCCGGCTTCGCGCAGGAGTTCCAGAGCCCAAAGGGCAGTCAGTGGTGTCTGGGAGTCAGGCTTCAGGACCACGGCGTTGCCAGCCAGCAGAGCTGGCAACGCGTCAGTGATCGCGAGTGTCAGGGGATAGTTCCAAGGCGCGATGACGCCGATTACGCCCTTGGGATGGTGGAATTCGCGTACCCCGACGACGAAGGGGAGGACGCCGCGGTGGCGTTTGGGTCGAAGCACGCGCCGACCGTCTCTGCCGTAGTGCCGGGCCACGATGCAGACGTCGAGGATCTCCTCAAGGGCGTCGCGGCGAGCCTTGCCGGTCTCCTGTTGCACCAGGTCGAGTCCCTCGTCGCGGTGCTGCAGCACTAGATCGTGGAAACGCAACAGGACCGAGGCGCGGTGCGCGACGGTCGACTCAGCCCACGCCCGTTGCGCGCGGCGCGCGAACCTGAATGCTTGGTTGACGTCCTCCACAGTTGACACGGGCACATCGGCCAGATGCGCCCGGTTGATGGGTGAATTGATGCTGAGGTGTTCACCGGAGGTCCCGTGCACTCGTCGCGTCAACCGCCTCACCAGACTGGGTTCAAGAGTTGACTGCTGGGAAACGACCGTACTCACCGGACCTCGCTCTCACCGTCGACGCTGACCTCGGACCTAGAGTAGGGGCAGGCGAACAGCCGACCTGGCTTCAGCCCCCAACAACCATGTCGACGCGCTGAAATTCCTTCAGATCCGTGTAGCCGGCGGTCGCTACGGCCTTGCGAATCGCGCCGACGATGTTCATCGTGCCGTCCGCCACGTGGCTGGGTCCGTTCATGATCTGAGCCAATGTGCCGACGGTCCCAAGATTCACACGCTCGCCACGGGGAAGCGTTGGGTGAGTCGCCTCCGGGCCCCAGTGGAAGCCCCGCCCGGGTGCGTCGGTCGCCCGCGCGAATGCCGAGCCGACTACGACCGCATCGGCTCCGCACGCGAGGGCCCGCACCATGTGCCCGGATCTGCCCAGAGACCCGTCCGCGAGCACATGCACGTAGCGCCCGCCTGATTCGTCGAGGTAGTCCCGTCTTGCCTCCGCGACTTCGGTCACGGCCGTCGCCATGGGCACGCTTACGCCCAGCACGTTGGCGGTTCGGTGGGCAGCGCCGCCGCCGAAGCCGACCAGGACGCCCGCAGCTCCCGTGCGCATCAGGTGCAAAGCGGACTGGTAGTTCGCGCAACCGCCCACGATCACCGGGATCTCGAGTTCGTGGATGAAGTCCTTGAGGTTGACGGGCTCCTGATTCGTGGACACGTGCTGCGCACTCACCGTGGTACCCCGCACGACGAGGACGTCCAAGCCCGCGGCTACCGCGATAGGCCCCAGAACCGCTGTTCGTCCAGGTGAAACCGCTGCCGCTGTCACGCCGCCGCTACTCTTCAGCTCCGCGACCCGCGACGCCACCAAGGCGGGCTCGATCGGCGCTGAGTAGATCTGCTGCAACCGGGTGGTTGCCTCCTCCTCGGGCAGATCCGCGATCTGCGACAGCATGGGCTCGGGATCGGCGTAACGGCACCATAGGCCCTCCAGGTTGAGGACCGCCATCACGCCGAGGCCGCCGAGCGTCGCGGCGCTCGCGGGGGACACGACCGAGTCCGTTGGTGCGGCCATGATCGGGGCGTCGAATGTGTAGGCGTCGATCTGCCAGCGAAGCGAAACATCGGCACTGTCGCGTGTTCGACGGCTCGGGACTACTGATACTTCGTCGAACGTGTAGCCACGGCCGCGCCACGCGCGCCCTCTGGCATGTTCGCTCACTGCTGCCACCTGGTCGTTGGGAAGTAGTTCGGGGCTTCGGATGTGACCCGAACGTCATGTGGGTGGCTTTCCCTGAGTCCGGCGGCGGTGATGCGAACGAAGCGTCCCTTTGTCTTCAGCTCCGCTATCGAGGCAGCCCCGGAGTAGCCCATCGCGGCGCGCAGCCCGCCAGTGAGCTGGTGCGCGACGGCGGCGAGAGGTCCGCGGTACGGGACTTGAGCCTCGACGCCCTCCGGAACCAGCTTGTCGTCGGAAAGCACATCGTCTTGGAAGTAGCGGTCCTTGGAGTAGGAGCGTGCCTCGCCGCGGGATTGCATGGCGCCTAGCGAGCCCATTCCCCGGTACTGCTTGTACTGCTTGCCGTTGATGAAGACGATCTCGCCGGGAGCCTCAGCGCAGCCGGCCAGCAGCGACCCGAGCATCACTGTGTCGGCGCCGGCGACAAGCGCCTTGGCGATGTCGCCTGAGTACTGCAGCCCGCCGTCCCCGATCACCGGTACCCCAGCTGGTCGCGCGACCAGGGCGGCCTCGTGGATGGCCGTCACTTGCGGCACTCCAACGCCCGCTACGACCCGCGTCGTGCAGATCGACCCTGGGCCGACTCCAACTTTGATGCCGTCGGCGCCAGCATCGATCAGGGCCGCGGCCGCCTGTCGTGTGGCGATGTTGCCCCCGATCACATCGACCGCGGTGTCCGCCTTCAACCGCCTGACCATGTCCAGGACCGCCTTGGAGTGGCCGTGAGCGGTGTCAACGACCAGGACGTCCACGTCGGCGTCGACGAGCACGCGAGCCCTCTTGTATGAGTCCTCGCCTACCCCCACCGCCGCGCCGACCCGCAACCGACCTGTTCCGTCCTTGGTGGCGTTCGGGTACATCTCTGATTTGGTGAAGTCCTTCACGGTTATCAGTCCTGCGAGTCTTCCGCCTTCGTCGACCAGCGGGAGCTTCTCAATGCGGTGGTGTGACAGCAGGCTCAATGCCTCTTCCCGCGTGCACCCCGCGCGGCTCGTGATTAGAGGCACTGCGGTCATGACTTGGTGAACTGGGGTGAGCCGGTCCTCGATGAACCGCATGTCCCGGTTCGTGACGATACCCAGCAGGATCCCATCGGCGTCCACTACTGGCACCCCGGAGATCCTGTACTTCGCGCAGAGGCGGTCGACATCCGCGATCGTGTGGTCCGGGCCGCACGTGACAGGGTTGGCGAGCATCCCGGCCTCGGATCGCTTCACCAGGTCGACGTTCACCGCCTGGTCTTCAGCGGACATGTTGCGGTGCAGAATCCCGATTCCGCCATGGCGTGCCATCGCGATCGCCAGCCGGGACTCGGTCACCGTGTCCATGGCGCTGGACACGAGCGGCACGGCCAAGGCGATCGATCGGGTCAGGGCAGTGGATGTATCGACTTCACTGGGAATGACGTCAGACTCGTTCGGTAGTAGCAGTACATCATCGAACGTCAGCCCCACATCGCCGAACTGCCCGGCGCTGGTCTCGGCTCCCGGTGTCACCGCATCACCTCACAGATCAATGCACCAGCGTAACGCGGTTGGCTGAAGGCTGTTGATTCCACGAATCGAGTCACACAAGCAGCCCCAGGCGGAATCCTTCCGCGACGGCGTGGCTGCGGTCGCACACTCCGAGCTTCCTGAACAGCCGCCGAGCGTGGGTCTTCACCGTGTCTTCGGACAGGAAGAGGTCGCTTCCTATCTGGGTGTTGCTTCGTCCCTCGCTCATGCCACGTAGGACCTGGAGTTCCCTCTCCGTCAGTCCCGGCTTCGCGGAAGCTCTCGGTTTCGGCAGCGACGCGAGCGCCTTGTTCCGCATCACTGTCGCCAGGACCGCGGAGACTTCCTGGGGGGATGCGTCGGTGGCCAGGTAGCCCAGAGCGCCCCCGGCGATGGCTTCGGCTACCACCGATGGCGACTCTCCCAGGGTCAGCACCAGGACACGGGCTCCCGCGTCGAGCTGAAGTAGCTTCGACAGGGCGCTTGTTCCGTCGAGTCCGGGCATTTGCGCGTCAAGGAGCACCAGATCAGGCCTGTCCTTCGCGTACCGCGAGAGCATCTCCTCGCTGCTGCGAGCCGCCAGTACATTCTTGACTTCCGGTAGCGCCGACAGGCATCTGCGCAGAGCCTGCTGGTTGGCCGGGGAGCGGTCGACAATCAAGACAGCTGTCATGGACCGCCTCTCTTAGGGTCGCGGCGCCGACTGAATAGCCAACTTTCCCACGGCGGCGTCGATTCTGTGAGGTTTTCGCCCTTGAACCCGGCTGATTAGCGGAGCCAGGCGATGTCCGCCCGGTCGAGCCAGAAGCGGTCCGCCCCGGCCGGCAGGTGATCATCTATGAACGCGATCGCGTCTCGGGCTCCCGCTACAGCGTCTGGACCGGCCTTGGCCCCAGCCGCGCACACCGCGGACCAGGCCAGGGGGCGAAGCTTCAGGCCAGCGGCGTCGATAGCGACCTCCGCGAGGGAGTCGCTGGGACCCGATGGGGTTGGGGCCACCCCTGCGGCGGCGTCACGTGCGACGAGCAGGAACAACCTGCTCTTGATTGAGTGCTTTGGCGATCCGGAGGCTATAGACAGGCTAAGCGCATGCCCAGCGTGGTTGATGGCTGAGACCGGCTGATCGGCAAGGAGGCTGAGTTCGGTCCTAACCCAGTTCAGTCGGACTTCGTCCCGCCAGCCGTTTGCAGCGGCCGAGGCCCGCGCGAGGTAGCTAGCGGCCGCTCCGGCGTGGCCCAGTCCGATCTCGTCAGCCGTCCTGCCGATAAGTCCATCCGCCACGGCCGCTCCTTCGGCCGAAATAGCCAAGTCGTC
This sequence comes from Candidatus Nanopelagicales bacterium, assembly GCA_030700225.1. Classification (NCBI taxonomy): domain Bacteria; kingdom Bacillati; phylum Actinomycetota; class Actinomycetes; order Candidatus Nanopelagicales; species Candidatus Nanopelagicales bacterium. Next base: position 28,602 of record JAUYJT010000004.1, read on the forward strand.
CCATGCGATCGCGAGATCGTGGGCTCCCAGTTCGCGGTAGACCGACCCGATCGCAGCGGCTGCCAGTCCGGACGGTTCCGGGGGCGCGGACTCGCACACCCCCGCCAGGGCGTCGACAGCGTCGTCGTAACTGCCAAGTGCCGCTAGGCACACCCCACGGGCCCAAGTCGCCCAGGGTCCGGAACTCGTGCTGAGGTCCGAAAGCCCCGTCAGGGGTTCGCTCGACACCGCGAGCCAGGCTGCGCGGCGACTGTGTCGGGGGGCGGGTGTCAGTGCGAGTGGGGGTGGTGGCTGTGCCCGTGGCCGGAAGGGGCTGATTCCTGCGGCTCCTCAGGCTTGTCCACGACGAGTGTCGCGGTCGTAAGCAGCATCCCGGCAATCGAGACGGCGTTCTGCAAAGCGGACCGGGTTACCTTGACCGGGTCGATGACACCGGCTGCGATGAGGTCGCAGTATTCACCGGTAGCGGCGTTGAAACCGTTGTTTCCTCCAGCTTCGCGGACCTTGGCGACAACGACAGCCCCGCTTTCTCCGGCGTTTTCCGCGATCCAGTACAGGGGGGCTGAGCACGCTCGCTTGACGACATCCACACCCGTTGCCTCGTCACCAGTCAGGCCGAGCAGGTCGTCCAGGGCCGAAGAGGCGTGGATCGTGGCTGAACCGCCGCCGACCACAATCCCCTCCTCGATCGCTGCGCGTGTAGCCGAGACCGCGTCCTCGATTCGGTGCTTGCGCTCCTTCATCTCGATCTCGGTGGCGGCCCCGACCTTGATCACGCACACGCCGCCGGACAGCTTGGCGAGGCGCTCGTTGAGCTTCTCCTTGTCCCAGTCGGAATCGGAGTCGTCAATCTCGCGCCGGATTTGGGCGATCCGCTCGTTGATTGGTTCGGGGGCTCCGCCACCTTCGACGATGGTCGTGGTGTCCTTCGTGACGACAACCCGCCTGGCCGAGCCGAGCACTTCCAAGCCGACTTGGTCCAGTCGCAGACCGACCTCATCGGACACGACCTGACCGCCGGTCAGGATCGCGATGTCCTGTTGCATGGCCTTGCGCCGGTCGCCGAATGCTGGAGCCTTCACGGCGACGACGGTCAGAGTGCCGCGGATCCGGTTGACTACGAGCGTGCTGAGGGCCTCGCCTTCAACGTCCTCAGCGATGATGAGCAACTGTTTGCCAGCTTTGACAATCTTCTCCAGCAGGGGCAGGACGTCCGCCAGGGAGCTGACCTTGCCGCCGACCTGGAGGATCTGGACATCTTCCAGGACCGCTTCCATGCGCTCGGGGTCGGTGACGAAGTATGGCGAGATGTAGCCCTTGTCGAACTGGAGCCCTTCTGTGAACTCCAGCTCCAGACCCATTGTGTTGGCTTCCTCGACCGAGATGACACCGTCCTCGCCGACCTTGGCGAACGCATCCGCGATGAGGCGGCCAATGCTCGGATCCTGTGAGGAGATCGTCGCGATCTGCTCGGTCTCGGTGGTCCCGGTCACTTGACGTGCGTCGGCGATCAGTCTGTCGGTGACCGCCGCTGATGCCTTGTCCATTCCGCGCTTGACGGCGCCAGGGGCCGCGCCCGCGGTCACAACGCGCAGACCGCGGTGGACCATGGCTTGTGCGAGCACTGTCGCCGTCGTTGTGCCGTCGCCCGCGACGTCGTTGGTCTTTGTGGCCACTTCCTTGGCCAGCTGGGCGCCCAAGTCTTCATAGGGGTCATCTAGCTCGATCTCACGGGCGATTGTCACGCCGTCATTAGTGATAGTTGGAGCGCCCCAGGACTTGTCGATCACCACGTTGCGCCCCTTGGGGCCGAGCGTTACGCGCACGGTCTTCGCCAGCGCGTCGACTCCGCGGTCCAATGCCGCTCGGGCGTCCGTGTCGAACTTGAGGATCTTCGGCATCCATGGCTCCATTCCTTGCGCCGTGCGGCGTTCTTCTTTCGGGTGCGCAATCGCCTGTCAGCGGTGCGCGCAAAGCCCCGGGAAGCCCGGGTGACGGGCCGCCCGGGGCGGTGCACTAGTGAGTCGGAGTTACTTCTCGACGATCGCGAGCACGTCGCGAGCGGAGAGAATTAGGTACTCCTCGTTGTTGTACTTGACTTCGGTACCGCCGTACTTGCTGTAGATGACGGTGTCCCCGACCTTGATGTCGAGCGGGATTCTGTGCTTCCCCTCGTCGTCAAAACGGCCTGGGCCCACAGCCAAGACTTCGCCCTCCTGGGGCTTTTCCTTGGCTGTGTCCGGAATTACCAGGCCGGATGCGGTTGTTTGCTCCGCATCCAGCGTCTGGACCACGATGCGGTCCTCAAGTGGCTTGATGGCGACCGACACGGTCTAACCTCCCACACGGGTGGATCGAACTACGGTTGGACTCCGACAGGAACGCACCGTCGTCGCGGTACGGCGGAACCTGCCGACTGGCACTTTCAGGGTGAGAGTGCCAGGGCCACACTAAGCGGATTCTTAGCACTCCGTCAAGCAGAGTGCCAGCGTGTCGGAGTTGGGCTGCGGTGTGTCAGCGGTGCCCCGCTCTGAGGCGATGCGCTGCGGCGGCGTCGGCTTGCCGCCCAACGGCGACGAGCAGGGAATCCAAGGGCAAGGACCCCGGCTCGCCATGTTTGGGGGCACGGGTGGGGGAGTCGGGACTGACGAGGTAGGCGCGGTCGGCCAGTTTCGGATGCAATTCGACAAGCTTGCGCAGTCCGCCCAGATGATGTGACGGGGACGAAGCGACTTCGAAGGCAACCGGACCGCTTGGGTGGTCGAGAACGAAATCCACCTCGGTCTTGGCGTGGCGCCAGTGGTAGAGGCGGTGACCGGACTGAAGCGCCAGTGAGTGCAGGGCACTGGCCACTAGGCCCTCCAGCACCAATCCCATCTCTGCCGGGTCAGTGAGCGGGGCCAATCCCCGTTGTAGAGCGGCGTTTCGTACCGCGCCATCCAGGAAGTACAACTTGCGCCCGCGCCGCTGGACGCTGGCTTCGGTCCCCGAGTAGTTCAGGGTTCGGAACACCAGGAAGGTTTGCTCGAGGTAGGAGATGTATCGATCAAGCGTCGGTTGCGACAGCCCGTCCAGCTCCTTCGTCAGATTCGACGGGGAGAGGATCCCCGCGACTTGCCCGGCCAGCACGTAGAGCAGGCGCTCCAGGAGCATCGGGTTGTCGATACCGAACGACTGGGGAATGTCCTTGTACACGGCGCGCTCGATGGCTTCGTCACGAAGGCGCTGTTGCGATCGGAGAAGGCGGGTTTCCATGTCCGCACCGCTTTGATCGGCCATGAGTAGCTCGGGGAATCCTCCGACGAGTGCGAACGTACGCCGCAGCTCGGCAAGGTCTCTTCGCGGGCCAGATGACCGGGGCATCTGGGTCAAGGTCTCAGCAAGGTTCGGGCCCACGTCCACAGCAGCGTCGAAGGAGACCAAGTCCAGGTACTCGCTGAACTGGTATGGGCCCAGGTGGTGCTCGTCCCAGCGGCCGACGCCGCTCTCGCGGTGGCGGTCACGCAGTGCGGCGGTGGCACTTGAGGTGCCCACGATCCGAACTGGCCAACGTTCGTCGTGGAAGGTCTTCAGCCACAGGTCCCAGTCCGCCGCGTACACCAACTCGTCCAGGAACAAGTACACCTCCGAGCTGGCGTTCGCCTGTGTTTCCTCGATGACCCGACGCACAAGATCCCCGAGCGGTTCGCGCATGAGGAACGGATGGTCCATGCGCAGCCACCACAGCCGACCGGGGAGGATGCCCTCGGCGAGCAGCCGACGCACTGTTTGGTACATGACGGTGGTCTTGCCTACGCGCCGGGGGCCCAGGATCACATGCGCTCGCCGTGGATTGCCGGGGTCGAGGACCGGCCGCCACAGCATCCGCGCGAGTGGGCGTTCCACCTCCTGGGCGAGGGCGGTCGGAACGGCGCCAGTGGCGTGCCACGGACTCTGCTCCACGAGGATCCGGGCGACCTCGTGCGGGCTGGGTTTCCAGCTAGCCACGTCGAACGCCGCCAGTGAGGCGTAAATGAACCATAAGCATCATGGCGTGAATGTTATAGGAAGAACAAGCCTCACGGCAGGCGGAACGTGAGGCCTGTGTCGTGACGTCGACAGGCCTTAGCCCTTGCCGCAGCCACAGCCGCCTTTCTTGCCTTCGTCCGCCTTGGCCTGGGCGCCGTGTCCTTGGCCATGGCCCTTGCCCCCGCAGCCGCAACGGCCGCCGCCATGACCGCCTTCGTGGCCCTTGCCGCCGCAGCCGCAGCCGCCCTGTTCGCTGGCTGCTTCTTCGGATGAGTGGATCTGCATTAGCGCTCCCAAACCATTGGTGTCGCTACGACTGTGCCAGTCGCGACGTCGGACCTAGACGATTCCAGAGTAGCCGCCCCAGCTGGGACTCACGGGTCAGCCGTCGGTCGGCTTCGCGGGCGGAGGAATCCGCTTGCACGCAACACGGATAAGCTTGATCCATTGCCCGCAGTGGTCGGGTAGGTGTGTCGAGAGAGAATCAGGAGATCCCGTGGCCGATGTTCCTTCAGATCCCAACTGGCACTGGGACGGACAGAAGTGGCTCTGGTGGAATGGCGTCGAGTGGGTCGCCGCCGAGCAGCCCGCAGCGCCGCCACCGGCTCCCGAGGTCCCTGCGACACCTCCGGCACCAGTGGCACCCGCGCCCGCAGCGGCCGCACCGCCGTCGGCACCCGTCGTACCTGCCCCTGCGGCGGCCGCGCCCCCCCGAGGCCCGGGGTACGGCAAGAGGCTGATCGTTGCCCTGTGCGTCGCGGGTGCGCTCGTGGTCGCGGCGATCGGCGCGAGCGTCGTGATGCTAACGAAGCAGAGTGGCACTGATGGCGAGACGACAGTCATCCAGACCGAGCCGGTGTCCACCGCATCGGACCCCTTCACTCCGGCTGGAGAAGTCGGCACCGACAAGAAGGTCAAGCCAGTCGAGAGCGATTCCTCCGTAACGGTTCCCGGCGGGCACGCGGGGCTGTACGGCGGGACGATGAAGGTCTCGACATGCGACGCCAAGAAGTTGGTCAGCTTCCTTGAGGCCCATCCAGACAAGGCAGCGGCGTGGGCTGAAGTTCAGGGAATCAGCGTCGACGAGATCCGCTCCTTCGTGGATCGCTTGACACCCTTGATTCTTCGTTCCGACACTTTGGTCACCAACCACGGCTACGTTGACGGCCGCGCGACGACGGTCCCCGCCGTGCTCCAGGCCGGAACGGCCGTCCTGGTGAACGACCGCGGACTGCCGGTCGTGAAGTGCTACTGCGGGAATCCGCTGACCGCAGCGCCTGTCGACCGCGGCCCGGTGATCTACACGGGTCCGACGTGGCCGGGTTGGCGCCCGACCTCGGTGACGGTGATCCAGACGAACGTCACGATCATCGATGACTTCACGGTCATCAACATCATCAACAACAAGCCGTTCGACCGCCCGGCAGGCACTGACGGATCTCAGGACACTCCGACAACGATGCCGACCGCGACGCCAACGCCGACTGGGCCGTCGCCTTCGGCTACCGGGTCGGGCGACGAGGCCTACGACATACTCCGCAGGGCGGCGGGCGAGTGTTCGAAGGAACTCGGCGGTGGGGGGCTCACGGAACTGGATAAGGATCCGGGGAGGTTCAACGTGACGACCACTCCTGCGGCGGGGCCCGACCTGTACAAGGTGTCCATCAAGGACTCAGAGGACGGGAACGTCTACTCCTGGACGGTGAACGTAGCCACTGGGAAGCTCACGCCGGCAAACCAGTTGGCCTCGGAGGTCGCGGACTTCTGCACGAGCCTCGGCTAGACGTAGCGGTCTAGGCCCTCTTCGAGATCAGGTGCCGCGCTCATGGTGCGCCTGATCTCGGGGGGGCCCAATAGAGTGACGCAGTGCGCATCCTGATCTGGCACGGGTACTTGCTACACGGAACCGGGTCTAACGTCTACACACGGGAACTCGCGCGGGCCTTGGGCGCGCTCGGCCACGAGGTCACCGTCCTGTGCCAGGACCCGGACTCAGCCAACGTCGACTTGGGTGGGGCGCGTGTAGTGCGGCCCGAGTTGACTGGCCCTCTTCCAGTCTTCGTCCTTGACCGGTACCAGGACGCCGATCCTCAGCTCTTGAACGAGATGAGTGAAGGAGACCTGCGGCGGTTCGTACGGATCAACGCGGACGCGGTGCGCGCCGCTGGTCCGGCAGACCTGCTACTCCTGAACCACGTTCTGCTAGGTGGACCGGTGGGAGAGGCCTCCGGCTTGCCGTTCATCGTCAAGGCACATGGCTCGGAGCTTGAGTTCGCGATGCGTGGCAACCCAGGCATGTGTCGATGGGCGAAGGAGTCCTTGCTTCCGGCGAAGGCCGTCATCGCCGGATCGGCTCACGTCGCGGAGGTTCTGCGGGATCTGGTTGGGACGGCGCCCGGTCAGGTTCATGTTATTGCCCCTGGAGTCGACCTTGAGCGGATGCGACCGCAGCCCCGCGCCGTGGCTCTCGCGGCTCTGCTTGCTGAGTGCCGCGAGGATCCCGCCAGCCCGATGGGACCGCGGAATGAGCGTCTGCCCGACACCAACAATGCCGCTCGGCTGGCCCGGTTCCTGGCTGGCGACCGGCCGACCGTGGTCTACGTGGGGAAGCTGAGTCAGGAAAAGGGCGTCCACTTGCTTCTGGAGGCGCTGCGTGGCCTCGGCACCCGGGCGGTGGTAGTCGGTTTCGGCCCGGAGCGGGCGCGTCTGGAGTCTCTGGCCGACCCGGACGTCTTGTTCACCGGACCACTGGAACATCGGCACTTGCGTCATCTGTGGCCCCTGGCCGACGTGAGCGTGACCCCTTCGATGTTCCCGGAGGCCTTCGGCATGGTCGCCGCCGAGGCGGCCGCTTGCGGGTGTCCACCACTAGTGGCGCGGCACTCCGGACTCGCTGAGATAGCGGCCGCTCTTGAGAGTGCCTATCCGCCCCACTTGAGCGCACTGACGTCCTTTGACAGCGGCAGCGCTTCGGATTTGCGGGCGAGACTCTCGGCCGTGCTGGCGCTGCCGCCTGGTCAGCGGCGAGTCTTGTCCGCCTCGGCGCGGCGGGCCGCAGAACTGAACTGGGGCTGGGAGACAGTCGCGCGGCGGATCCTCGCGCTGGCTTGAACGCGCCAGGGGTATGGTTCCCGCGTGGGTCGGCCCTTGACAGAGATTGTCCATCCCGAGTGGGCCGAAGCCCTTGAGCCGGTGGCTGGGCGCATCCGCGCCATGGGGGATTTCCTGCGAGGTGAGCTCGCCGAGGGGCGCGGCTACCTTCCCGCGGGCGAGAATGTCTTGAGGGCGTTCAGTCGTCCGCTATCCGAGATACGGGTCGTCGTGGTTGGCCAGGATCCATACCCAACGCCTGGTCATGCGGTTGGGTTGTCGTTCTCTGTCGCCCCCGACGTGCGGCCGCTGCCGCGCAGCCTGGCCAACATCTTCCGCGAATACCAGGCCGACCTGGGTCTTCCCGCGCCCAGCAACGGCGACCTTGCGCCATGGTTCGAACGGGGCGTCCTGCTGCTCAACCGGGTCTTGACCGTGCAGCCCGGCCGACCTGGCTCGCATCGCGGACAGGGATGGGAGGAAGTGACCGAACGGGCCATCGCCGCTGTGACAGACAGAGGTCAGCCGATGGTGGCGATTCTGTGGGGGCGCGACGCCCAAGCGGCCCGGTCTCTGCTAGGTGACTTCCCGGTGATCACCAGCACGCATCCAAGTCCCATGTCGGCTGACCGAGGGTTCTTCGGAAGTCGCCCGTTCAGCCGGGCGAACGACGCTCTGGCGCTGCAGAACGCCGAACCGATCGACTGGCGGCTGCCTGGTTAGGTGAGTTAGCCGCCCAGCGTGATGTATTGGACCAGAGCATCTCGTTCGTGCTCGAGTTCGCCGAGCCTGCTCTTGACGACATCTCCGATGCTGACAATGCCCATCAGCAGTTGGGCCTCGTCTAGAACTGGTACGTGGCGAATTCGGGAGTTCGTCATCAAAGACATGAGGTCCGACGTCAGTGCCGTGGGTGGCGCGCACTGGACGACTGAAGTCATGATGCTCGAGACCGGTTGAGACAGCACTGAGGCGCCTTGAGTGACGATGCCGCGGACGATGTCGCGTTCGGACACAACGCCTTCAACAGACCGCCCGTCAGTTGATACCACCATCGCGCCGACATTGCGGTCAGCGAGCTCGGCTGCCAGTTCAGCGACGGTAGCTTCCGGCGAGATCGTGAAGACATCCCCGCCCTTGAGTTGCAGCACGTGCTCGAGTTTCATCTGTACCTCCCGATCAGCACCTGGGGCGCTCCTGGCATATCGGGCGCCCGCAAGATCAGACTACTGGTGGCAGGCCGCTAGCGCACTAGCGCGAGGACTTCATCGTGGAGGATTCCGTTTGTCGTCACCGCTGACCCATCTGCCAGAGGGTCACCGCCCTTCAGCGACGTCATTCGGCCTCCGCTCTCGGTGACGATTGGAATTAGAGCTGCCAGATCCCACGGCTTCAGGTCGGGCTCCGCGGCGACGTCCACCGCGCCTTCGGCTACCAGGACGTGCGACCAGAAGTCCCCGTAGGCGCGGGTCCTCCAGCAGCGCTTGATGAGATCATGCAGACCATCGCGAGCCGAACCCCAGCCGACTTCATCGGAGTACGAGAACGAGGCGTCGGCGAGGTGTCTGACGCCGCTCGCGTGAAGCTGCCGTACTGAGCCGTCGACGTCTCGGGTCCAGGCGCCTCCTCCGGCCGATGCCCACCAGCGCCGTCCCAACGCGGGCGCCGACGCCACTCCGACGACAACCGAATCCCCTTGCCGCAGTCCTATCAGCGTGCACCACACTGGGACGCCGCGTAGGAAGTTCTTCGTGCCATCGATCGGGTCGATGATCCACTGCCGGTCCGACCCGTGCTCTTCGCCGAATTCCTCCCCAAGGATCGAATCGTGGGGCCGTTCGCCGGCCAGCAGGTCGCGGATTGCGCGCTCCGCCTTCAGATCAGCCTCGGTCACGGGCGTGTTGTCCGGCTTGGTCCGCACTCGCAAGTCCGCGGACCGGAACTGGCTCATGGTCAGCGCGTCCACTGCGTCCGCGATCTGCAGTGCGAGCGCAAGATCATCGGCAGGTGGCGGCAGCGCCGGAGATGCCGGTGATCGCACAGGATCGTCGCCTTGGGCGCTCACCAGATCAGCCGCCATCATCAACGTGGTCTCATGAGTCAGTCCGCTGCCCCCTGCGGAGCCGTGAGCTCACCGCTCTTCCGACGCGGACTGTGGTGCGGCTACCAAGCGCCTGGTTCTCGGCACGCAAGTGCTTGACGCGCTGTTGGAGGCGCTCTCTCCTCGCTCGGGCAGCCGCCATTTTCGCGGTCAGACGATCCACTTTGGCGGTGGATGCCTTCAGCTTCCGATCCGACTGAGCAAGTTGGAGAGTCGCTGCGGAAGCTGCGTTCTCGGCCATCACCGCCCGCTCCTCCTGTGCGGAGGCGCGGAAACGTTCGAAGAGCAGCTCACCGGCCAGTCGCCTCCAGGTCGCGCGTTCGTCGGTGCTTCCCAATGGTGGAATCGCGTGCTGGGTCGCGGAAACGAATGCGAGGACTCCGCTGGGTACCTGGATCCCGGCCAAGTGGGTGAGCTGACAGTCATGTCGGCTCACCCAGGCGAGCACTGATGGGACGTCAACAGCGCCAGGGCGGCCTGGAAGAACCACGGCGAGATCCGGCCACTTGTCCGCAGGGATTGCGGACAGCCACTCGTCCGCGTCATCCAACTGGTCAGCTAGCACGATGAGCACGTCGCGTTCGGACAGATCCTCGGGAGGTACAGCCGCGACGAGAACTTCGCGAGCTTCTTCGGATGACAGCGACATCGTGTGTCGCCTGTCTTCTAGCCGCAGGTCCACGAAGCGCGAATTCGCCTGGGTCTGCCGGATGAGGTGATCTTCAAGACGCATCAAGATTCCCGTCTGCCGATCACGAAGACGTTTGGGTAGCCCATTGGGCCGCAGGGCGATGTGCCATCCGGACGCAGGCCGCGGCTCTCGTAGATGTCGAAGTATGCCCTGGGCGCGCGCGTCTTCTGGTAGTCGGCCCAGCGGCGCGGTTCCGGATTTCCATGATCCACGAGTGCGATCAGCCCACCGAGCTGGACAGAATCACAGAGGTGTTTCACGGATCGATCCCATTCTCCGTCGTCCATGATGTGGAACATGACGTCGATCGAGTATACGAGCGCGAAGAGCCGGTCCGGAGCGTAGCTGGCGGCTGTCGACAGTTGGTAGGCATCGCCGCCGACTGCCTTCGCCCGGCACTCGGCGATCGCCGATTCGCTGGGGTCAAAGGCGTGAACGCGGTAGCCGGACTCGGCCATGCCCCGGGCGAAGATGCCTTTGCCGCATCCGGCGTCGAGGATATCCAGCGGGACCGATCCGGATGGGCCGGCTCCGGCGAGCGCCATCAGCTGAGCCAGACGAATCTGGTAGAGGATGCGATTGCCCTTTTCCCCCAGACTGGAATGACCCCCGGAGGATCGATCGCCGAGCTTGACGTGACGGCTCTCCCAGTATCCGACCGCTTCGTCTGGGGTGAGTTCACGTTGGTTGCCTGGCCCTGTCACTCGCACCACCTTCCGCGCGCAGTCTGACAGACTCCACACATGAGTTCGCTGATGGGTTTCGCTTTCCCGAATGTTGAGATCAGCGGTGTGCCATTGCACCCGCTTGTGGTCCACGCGGTCGTCGTACTCGTGCCCTTGGCCGCGCTGGGGTTGATCGTGATGGCCTCGAGCGTAGCCAGGTCCAAGCGCTACAGCCCGGCCGTTCTGTTCGTCGCCGCCGTCGCTGTGGTGTCCGCGTTCGTGGCGCAGGCGAGTGGCCTGGCGCTGCGTGACAAGCTCAACCTGTCAGCGTCGAACCACTTCAACGCGGGCAAGTGGGAGCCCTGGGCGGCGGTTGCTGTGCTGGTTGGCGTTGGTTTGCTGGCGGGACTGGACCGGAAGTCCGGTGGCAAGCGCAACACCCTCGGCACGCTAATCGCATTCCTCGGGGTCGTCGCCGCGATCGTTGCGATCGGATGGACCGTCTACACCGGGCACGCTGGGGCGTCCCTGGTATGGGGGTAGGCATTTGGTTGACGCGCTGCCTCAACCGAGGCCGACTGTCACCGCCATCGCAGTGGTCGCTTTGGCTGGCGTAGCTGCCGTTGAGATGTCTCGCGCCTTTGGCTGGGAAGCCGGGCCTTTGACGTGGCTAGTGGCGACAACGCCCTACTTGCTTCTTGTCGCGCTGGCTGCCGCCGCAGGCGCAGCGCTTGTGTGGTCGTGGTTGGTGGCCGGAGTCGGCGTGGTCCTGGCGGCGGTGATCGTCTGGTGGTGGGCTCCCGCGTTCGTGGCGCAGCCTGTGGATCCGGGGCAACCGCGGCTGACGGTCATGACGACGAATCTCCTGATGGGCGGTGGAGACGCGAAGTCGGTCGTCGATGCGGCTCGCGGGGTCGGCGCCGAGTTGGTGTCAGTCCAAGAGCTGACGCCGGAAGCTGAGGCGGGCCTGGCATTAGCGGGCTTGAATGACTTGCTGCCGTACCACTTCAGCTTCGCCCGCCCGGGCATCAGCGGCACGGGAGTGTGGTCCCGGTTCCCGGTTTCCAATGGACGGGCGCTGCCGGGCGCGACGCTGGGCGACGTGGTGGCGACAGTGACGACGGACCTAGTGCCCATCACCGTTGTCGCCGCGCATCCGTCCGCTCCGACGAGGCTTGACCATTCATATGCTGAGGCTGACTTCTCCCGGCTCACGGAAGTCTTGGCCGAGATTCCTGGGCCGGTCGTCGTGGCGGGTGACCTCAACGCGACACGCGACCACGAAGGCGTCTTGGATCTTGAGGCCATGGGGTTCCGGGACGCTGCCACGACGGCCGGCGCGGGACTGGTTCGGACGTGGCCCGCGAACCTGTCGCCGATTCCGCCTCTGTTCGGAATCGACCACGTCATGACGAGGGACTACGCGCAGGCAGCTCGCCGAGTCGAGACTGTGTTCATCCCGAACAGCGACCACAAGGCCCTGATCGCCTGGTTCTGAGGTCCGGGGGTAGGCGCTCGGCGTGACGGACAGGTGCGTCCTGACTGACACGCGGCGCCCGAACCGGCACTCCGCGCCACGGATCTGCCCGGAGTGGGGGTCCCCCTCCCCCGCAAGTAGGGGTACCCCCAACTGGGGGAGTCGCTATAGGCCGGAGATCCGCGTTCCTAACGACATCCTCGGGTCGATGCTGTCCAGGAACCTGACAAAACGGACACGTAGATCCTTCACCGGCTCGTTGCCGCCTCCGCTCGCCTCCGCAGAGGCCCCGCTGATGCGAATCCTCTGATGATCAAGCTCGTCAGCGATCTTCCCTTCCTGGGTGATCGTCGACCTCCATGATCATCAGAGGAGTGTGTCCTGAAAGGCGAGTGGTTGCGATGTAGGAGGTCGTGATTGTGGACCGTGCTGTGTTGGTGA